>CAZRMG010000238.1:0-4450 GCA_964601095.1 uncultured Melioribacteraceae bacterium
AGATTGGCTGCCAAATTACCCCGTAATTGAAAACAATACTTTTTTGTTTAACACCGATAATGATTTTGAAAATGAATTTAATCTTCTAACAAAAAGTATTTACGACATAAGTAGAGACAGCAGTGATTTGAAGAAATCACTATTACCTGGAATTGAATCCCGTGAAAAGTATTTTGATGAGTTACGAAAGAAGTATTATATCCGAAGAGAATTTTTGAATTATTATATAAAACAGACAAAAAAAAACGACCGGGTAAAAGAGATTTTGGATAAATTACGTTTTAATTTATTATGACAACAGTTAAAATGTAATTTATTGTAAACGACCACCACTCGCTTTCGCGATATCGAAGCGGGAAGTTGTCATTCCGTGCTTGACACGGAATCCAGGAAATTTAGTATTGGATTCCGGTTCTGCGCTTCCTGCCTCGCATTGCTCGGCAAGGTATGCGCAAGACCGGAATGACATTCAAAATTATTATAAAACACAGAATAAATTGAAATAAACCATTTTTTCAATACATTTATTGTATTGAGAACTGTAATAAAAACCACTAAAAACAAACCATTTCACACTTCTTCTTCGGCATAAATAATTCATTTTTCTAATTTGCATTTCGCGAAAGCATGCCTTATATTTTGAGCCATTAATTAACTATTCCCTAAATAATTTAGAAGGCGACATGCTAGATGACTTAGACATTACCATTCTAAACAAGCTCCAAGAAAATGGAAGAACAAAAAGAAGCGAGCTTGCAGAAGCAATCGGTTTATCGCTTCCATCATTAAGCGATCGGTTAAAAAAACTTGAAGAACACAAAGTTATCGAAGGTTATTATGCTAAAATCAACAAGCATATTTTCGGTTACGACATAATGGCTTTCATATTGGTTATTATGGATTCTTCAAAGAGTTACGAAAAGTTTTCCGATCATATCAACAAAACTCCCGAAATACTTGAATGCTATTCCGTTCTCGGCGATGGTTCACACATCTTAAAAGCTCTGGTTAAAGAAACAAAAGATTTGGAAAATCTATTAAGTAAAATTCAAGCCTGGCCCGGCGTTACCAGAACAGTTACAAGTTTTGTGTTATCAACTATTAAAGAGACAACGAGTTTAAACATTCAATCAAAGTAAGGAGTAATTATGGGCAAGTCAGAATCATCAGTTGACAAAGTACTATCTTTTGTCAAGGATAACAAAATTCAGTTTGTTGATTTTAAGTTCATGGATTTCCCGGGACAGTGGCAGCACTTTACAGTTCCCGTTAGTCAATTCAGCGAAGGATCATTCGAGAATGGTTACGGATTCGACGGTTCTTCTATTCGCGGCTGGAAGGCAATTAACGAAAGCGATATGCTTATTATTCCTGATCCAGAAACAATGTTCTTAGATCCGTTCGTTATTGCACCGACAATTTCATTAATCTGCGATGTTTACGAACCGGCAACAAAAGAAAAATACAGCCGCTGCCCAAGAAATATTATTCAAAAAGCTGATGCGTATTTAAAATCTACCGGCATTGCCGATACTGCTTATTTTGGACCGGAAGCCGAATTTTTTGTTTTTGACGATGTACGTTTTGATTCGGGTCCTAACTTTTCTTTCTATTCAGTTGATTCTAATGAAGGAAGATGGAATAGTGGACGCGAAGAAAATCCTAACCTTGGTTATAAACCAAGATTTAAAGAAGGTTATTTCCCTGTTCCTCCAACAGATCAATTAATGGATCTTCGCAACGATATGGTTCTGAATTTGGAAAATATTGGAATTGAAGTTGAAGCGCAGCATCACGAAGTTGCAAGCGGCGGACAGTGCGAAATTGATATGAAGTTTGCTCCAATGTTAAAAGCTGCAGACCAATTATTGATGTTCAAATACATTGTTAAAAACACCGCAAAGAAAGCGGGCAAAACAGTAACATATATGCCTAAACCATTATTCGGAGATAACGGCAGCGGTATGCACGTTCACGTAAGTTTGTGGGCTAAAGGCAAACCATTATTTGCAGGCGGCGGTTACGCGGGTTTAAGCGAAATGTCTTTGCATTTTATCGGCGGATTAATAAAACACGCTCCTGCACTTTTAGCAATTACTAATCCAACTTTAAATTCATACAAAAGACTTGTTCCGGGATTTGAAGCTCCGGTTAACTTAGCGTATTCTTCGAACAATAGAAGCGCATCAATAAGAATTCCTTTTGGTAATTCTCCGAAAGCAAAAAGAATTGAGTTCCGTTGTCCCGATCCTTCAGCAAATCCGTATCTTGCTTTCTCCGCTGTTTTAATGGCAGGACTCGACGGTATTATGAATAGAATTGATCCGGGCGAACCGCTTGATAAAGATATTTATGATATGTCGCCTGAAGAATTGAAAGATGTTCCTTCAACACCGGAATCTTTGGGTCACGCTCTCAAAGCTTTGGAAGCCGACCACGACTTCTTGTTGAAGGGTGATGTGTTTACGGAAGATGTTATTCAAACCTGGATTAAGTATAAAACCGAAAAGGAAATTAAGCCTGCGGCTTTACGACCAACCCCGTTTGAATTCGAACAGTATTTTGATGTATAAAAAGCAGTAATTAGTACATAGTATTCGGTAGTAAATTAAAAAGCGGTTTAATAGAACCGCTTTTTTTTAATATTTAGTTTCTTCTACAATACAAAATTCGTTTAAGGAATTTCTATTTCAGCGTAATATCAAAACAAACAACCCTTCCATCATTGTCAAATTCTATTTCGATTTGATATTTTGAACGGAAAAAAGTCTGATCGACCCCTTCATCATGCTTATACACTTCATCCGGTTTACCTAAAATTTGTTCAATTATATCAACAGTTGTTTCGCGGTTTATATAATATAACATCCCTTTAAAATCTTTAAGATGAAAAGAGCCCGCATTCAATTTTTCATAAGAATTATCCACCATTGTTATGCTGATATACGCAATTACTCCTTCTTCTATTCCAATAATTAAACCGGCTTCACCGTAAAAAAAATACTTTTTTTCAAAAGGATTTTTATTATCCGGTTTTCCGAAGTATGAAAGTTTTTCGGGTTTATCACCGAATTGTATAAAATTTAATGAACCGGTTGAAAGATCGAGCATTAAATCTTTTATTTTGGATTTCTCCCAATCTTTAGAAGGATCTTTTTTGAATATATTAAACATATTATCTCCGGTTATTTTAATACTCATGCCACCACTTTTTATCCGGTTCTCCGCCGTCCGAATAAATAAAGAAATCTTCCCAGCCGTTGTTTTTATATTCTTCAGCCGGTATAAACTCTCCTACACCAACATCCAAATCAATTGCATAAGGTATTCTATACTGTCCGAAATTACATATAAATTCTTGATCGGAATTATACTCTTTCCAAATCCCTACGGAACCGAAGTTGCTTGAATAATCTTCTTCATCAAAATTCAAGTTATCATAGCACAATTCGCCTGAACTGTTTATGTACCAATCAAACTTTGTGATTCCTGTAAAACTTCCGCTGTTATCAAGTGTTGCAGCTTCATAAAATTCATAAGAAGCGATTATAAATCCGCGTTTAAAAGAATTGTCTTTTGTGATGTAAAGTTTGGAATGTAATATTTCAAAACTGCCCAGAAATAATTTTATTTGATTTTTGACCTTTGTTTTTCCCCTTACATAATATTGGATATTATTAGTCCGGTTCTTAATTATAGTATAAAAATGGATATACATTCTTTGATATTCATTACCAATAAATCCGAGATAATGATTTTGATGCTCTTCGTTTAACCAGGCCTCGCTAAAATCAAGATTTTTTGTTTCATCAAAATAATCTTTGAATTCATATTCATCTGAATTTAATATCTCATTTAAGTATTCACGGCTGTAGTTTTGCGAAAAAACCGTTAATGCATAAAAGAATATTAAAACAGTTATGTTTTTCATTTTATACCTTCATCATAAACTAACAGAATTCTTCCATTTTAGTATTTGGGTTCTGCATAATACCAAACCCGCAGAGCGGAATCTGAAAATATTATTATTTAATCAGAATTAATTTTTTCGCATCATTAAATCTTCCGGCATTTATTCTATATATATATATCCCACTCGCTAACTTTCCAGCATTAAATTCAATTTTATAATTCCCCGGCAATTGTTCTCTATTGACAAGTACGGCAACTTCTCTTCCCAATACATCATATACTTTTAAGGAAACATGACTACTAAACGGAATGGAATAACTTATCACGGTTGTCGGATTGAATGGATTGGGATAGTTTTGAAGCATAGTATATTTTACCGGGATAGAGTTATCATCTTGAATTTTTGTTACAAGAATAGTTCCCGTGTTTGAATAATCTGATTTGCCTGCAGAATTATATGCACAAACTCGATATGAGTATGTGCCATCCAATTCCGTATCTGTATCTTTATATGAAGTTATGTTTTCACTTGGTGTAC
>CAZRMG010000238.1:4550-5164 GCA_964601095.1 uncultured Melioribacteraceae bacterium
TGATTCATCTTTATACTTTATTGTAATAACCGTAGCAGCTGTATCTGGTGGTTTTATTTCAACTATATTAACAGATAAAAGACTCGGCGCATTTGGGATAGTCGTTTTTTTAACTTCAACACTTGCAATATTTGAGTAATCTGAATTACCAGCTGAATTATATGCACAAACTCGATATGAGTATGTACCATCCAATTCCGTATCTGTATCTTTATATGAAGTTATGTTTTCACTTGGTGTACCAATCTCTTTCCATCCTTCTTCATTTATTTGTCTTTCTACTTTGAAACCATCTTCGTTATCTGATTCATCTTTATACTTTATTGTAATAACCGTAGCAGCTGTATCTGGTGGTTTTGTTTCAACCATATTAACAGATAAAAGACTCGGCGGGTCGGGTAAATATGAAAAATTGGCAATAATATGCATGTTTTTTTCAACAACGATATTTATAGGGTTATCATTACTACTAATATCTCCGCTCCATGAATCAAACACCCAATTATTCTCCCACTCCATCCAACTCGTTGGGACATGTGCGGTTAAAGTAACCGTTTGATCTTTGGCATAAACACCGCCTCCTTCAACCAAACAACGGGATAATCGTGCATCAT
>CAZRMG010000239.1:0-5157 GCA_964601095.1 uncultured Melioribacteraceae bacterium
TTAACGGATTACATTTACACGGTTAAAATCGAAAAAGGAAAAGCCATAGATACATATCACGGACCGGGCTGTTACGCAATTACCGGATATACATCCGAAGATTACGTGAATAATCCTGAACTCTGGTATAAAATGGTTCATTCTGACGACCGCGCCGCAGTTTTGGATCAAGCAGTCAGAGCATTAACCGGCAAAGATGTTGAGCCGCTTGAACATAGAATAATCCACCGCGACGGTTTTATCCGTTGGGTTCGAAACACAATTGTTCCGTCAAAAGATAAAAGCGGAAACGTTCTTTATTACGACGGGTTGATTAACGATATAACAGATTTAAAAGTTGCAGAACAACTTGCGGCTTCTAAACAAAACCAATTGATACAAGCCGATAAAATGGTTGCGCTCGGTACAATGGTCAGCGGCATCGCACATGAAATCAACAACCCGAATAATTTTATTTTACTCAACGCGCAATTTTTGCAAAAAGTTTGGAATGATATTCAGCCGATTTTAAAAGAATATTATGAAAGTCAGGGCGATTTTGTTATTGCCGGAATTCCTTACGGCAACGCAAAAGCTAAAATGGAAAAATCCATTGAAAGCATACTTGACGGTACTATGCGCATTCAAAAAATAACAAGAAGTTTGACCGATTTTGCGCGAAAAGATTCCGGCGAGCTCGATCAAGAAGTTGATCTCAACAAGGTTGTTGAAGGAGCAATTATAATTACACAGAACTTGACAAAAAAATCAACCGACAAATTTCTTGTGAATTACAACCGTTCAACCCCGCTAATCAAAGGCAACATGCAACAGCTTGAACAAGTTCTAATTAATTTGATTAGCAATGCATGTCAATCGTTAACAAATAAAAATCAATATATAATTATTTCTGTTTTTCACGATGACGAGAAGAACACAGCGACAATAGAAATCAAAGACGAAGGAACCGGTATCGACGAAGAAAATTTGAAATACATTTTCGATCCGTTCTTCACCACAAAAAGAAATTCGGGCGGAACTGGTTTGGGACTTTATATTTCATACAACATTGTTAAAAGTCACGGCGGCGAACTTATTCTAAAAAGCGTTAAAGGAAAAGGAACGACATTTCAAATTGTTATTCCAACAAAAAACAATCGGAGATTTTAATGGGCGCGGCAATTTATCCCGAACACCCGGTATTGCTTGTTGACGACGAACAGCATTTTTTATTCAGCGCTGAAACTGCGTTAACAACAAACGGGATTAATAATGTTGTAATTCAAAACGACAGTACAAAAGTTTTGGATATGCTCGATGAAAAAGAATTTTCACTTGTTGTTCTGGACATGAACATGCCGAACTTATCCGGTATTGAATTGCTGTCCCTGATAATTGAAAAACTTCCCAACATGCCTGTAATAATTTTAACCGCTGTAAACGACGTTGAAAGCGCGGTAAAATGTATTAAAGCCGGGGCTTTCAATTATATTTTAAAACCGGTTGACGACACCCGCCTTGTAACAACTATACGCGGCGGATTAAACTTGCGGGAAATTAGAAACGAGAACCGCAGATTAAAGGATTATCTTTTAAAAGATAAACTTGAAAATCCCGATGCCTTTTCGGAAATAATTACAAAAAGCAATTCGATGCGTGCGATATTTAAATATATAGAGGCAATTGCGAAATCTCCTTTACCCGTTTTAATAACAGGTGAAACCGGTGCGGGCAAAGAAATGATAGCAAAATCAATTCATAAATTAAGCGGAAGGCCTGGAGAGCATATTTCCCTGAATGTTGCCGGTGTTGATGATAATCTATTTTCCGATACTTTGTTCGGTCATAAAAAAGGAGCATTTACAGGGGCGGAACAGGAGCGCAAAGGAATGATTGAACAAGCCGAAAAAGGAACGCTGTTTCTTGATGAAATCGGCGACCTAAGCTTAGAATCACAAGTAAAATTATTAAGATTAATTCAAGACGGAAAATATTTTCCGCTCGGTTCCGACATGGCAAAACTTGCGGATGTACGCATTGTTTGCGCTACCAACGTTGATATCGATTCTATGAAAAACAAAAATGAATTCAGAAAAGATTTGTATTACCGTCTGCAAACTCATCACATTCACATTCCGCCTTTAAGAGAAAGAAAGAACGATATTCCTTTTTTGATAAATCATTTTTTAGAAAAAGCTTCGAAGCAGTTAAACAAAAAGAAACCGACTCCGCCGAAAGAACTTTATTCGTTGCTTTCAAATTATAATTTCCCGGGCAACATTCGCGAACTTGAAGGAATTATTTTTGACGCAGTGAGTGTTCATAGATCGGGCATACTTTCTTTAGAACCGATACGCGAAAAAATATTTCCTAAAATGAAAGCATCCGATATTCATAATCTAGATAATATTCATCACGAAGAAAAAATAATCTTCACAGATCAACTTCCAACATTAAAAGAAACTGAAGACGCAATAATTAATGAAGCGTTGAAGCGTGCCGATGGAAATCAAACCATCGCCGCAGATATTCTTGGTATTAGCCGGCGTGCTTTAAATAATCGATTGTCCCGTAAAAATCACGAGGAATAGATTAGCCGAACAACTTGCCTGGGCCGAATTAAAAAGGATGCCACATTTTTGCAAAGTCCACAAATCTTCCCATTGCCAATTTATTAATAAAAACAACGTATTTAATAAGATTAATTGTGCTATTTGAGAAGTTTAGTGGCACTCCTTTTAAATCTTAGTCAAACTTGTTTTTACCTCTAACCTCTATTAATAAAACAACTTAGTAAGCCAGCCATACTTTGGCATTCCGCTTGTTATAATAGAAGCAAGTTAAACATTAATCATGAGGTGATACAATGAAAGCAGTTACAATGAAAAGTATGGTAGTTTTTTTACTGTTAGCTTTTTCTGCCACTATTTTTGCACAGACTCCCAAAAACGAACAGTTAATAAATAAAGCGAAAGTTAATTACCTTCGCACACTCAACAGCGATTATAATTCAATTGTCGAATCTTCAATTTTTAATACAATGGAATTGAAAAACAGATTTCCCGCAGCTGATTTCGGCAAACTTGTTGATAAATTAAACGAACTTGCTGTTGAAGGCAATGCGCCAACTGTAAGATATAAAGCCCAATTGGCAAGTCTATTTATCAATTTCCACGGAATGTTCTCAGATATTCAGTTTTCCGACAAAGAAAATCCTGAAAAGTATTTCAAAGAAATCTCCGATAGATTAACACAATTTCCGGTTGCAGTTAACAACTAATATTGAAGCGGGATTGTTCTAAGTATCATACCCGGACTTGTATAGGATTTTAATAAAAGTTTTCATGGGCCTCCTATATACAAGTTCGGGTTGATCTTTTAAAGGGACAGCCCTTTTTTTATTTTAAACCCATCAAAACATCATCGATACTTTTTACATTTTCGAAAAGAGACAACAACTTCATAATTACAGAATCTACTATTGCATCGGGACACGAAGCGCCGCTTGTAATTGCTATTGTAACGGGATTTTTGGGGGGAATAAAATCCTTGGATATTTTTTCCGAGTGAGTATAAAGATCAAAATGTTTTATTTCATTTGAAGAAATGATTTTGCTTGAATCGGATACAAAAAATGTTCTGTGTTTTTGTTCAAGTAGTTCAACCAAATGCGAGGTATTGGAGCTGTTATAACCGCCGACAACAAAAGCCAAATCTGCTTCTTCGTTTAACAAACTTATTGTAGCCGATTGATTATCGTTCGTAGCGTAACACAAAGTATCGCGCGTATCGGCAAAATGTTCTTTAATTTTTTCTGAGCCGTATTTTTTTATCATGGCGTTTTTAAGAAGATCTGCTATGGCCTGCGTTTCCGAAGCAAGCATTGTGGTTTGATTTACAACGCCGATTTTCTCTAAATCTTTTTGAACATCGAAGCCCCTTGAGTATTTACCTTCAAACAAAGCATAAAATTCCATTTTGCTTGAGTTGCCCAAAATAACATTAGCGAGTAAACTTGCTTCTTTTAAATCCCGAACAATAACTGAAGGAGAGTTTTGAATAGCATGCGAAAAAGTTGCGCGCGTTTCTTCGTGCTTTGCCTTGCCGTGAATTATGACAGTATAATTCTGTTCGCCTATATCTTTAGCTCGGTTCCAAACCTTTTCAACAAACGGGCAAGTAGTATTATACTTTACAGTATCAATTCCCTTTTCGGATATTAGTTTTTCAATTTCCAGGGTTGTACCGAATGCCGGAATTATTACAATATCCTCTGAAGTAATTTCATCCCATTCAATAAAATGATTACCGTAATTATCCATAATAAACTTGATGCCGCGGCTTTGTAAATCTTCGTTGACCGCGGGATTATGAATCATTTCGCTCAGAAGAAAAATTCTTTTGCCAGAATTTTCTTCTACTGTTTTATATGCTATTTCAATAGCATTTTCAACACCGTAACAAAATCCGAAATGACGAGCTACTAAAAATTTAACAGGGCCGAAATCCAAAACTGTTGGCGAAAAATCTTTTTTGCGCGGGTCTTCAAGTTTCCGCAAATCTTTTACACGCGAAATTATAGAGCTTCTATAATGTTGTGGAATGTCAAACTTTTTCAAAAAACTTCTCCAATAATTCAATCATAGTTTATCTTTGATTTTCTTTTCGAGGAAATCAATTTCGGCGATGTGGCTGGAATAATCAGAATCATTTCTGCCTGCATCACGACAGCGCTCAATCTCTTTTAATGCATCGATGTATTTACCTGCGGCATAATAAAGTCGTGCTTTCTGAAAATAGCATGTAAAGTTTTTAGATATCGAAATGGCTTTATCAATCCATTCGAAAGCTTCACTCAAAAAAACTCCGTAATCTGCGGCAAAACGTGCGCCGACAACATAAACGGAAAAATCATCCTGGCTCGCTTTCGAAATTGCCTTTTTTATTCTCGAATATATCTGTTTTGCAAAATCAATTTTTATGTTAAATGATAATTCAAGTCTTTCCCAATTCATCACAACATTGCATGTTGAATCTGTTAATTCCGGGATTGAAAATTGAAGCCGCTCTGTAAAAGGACCTTTTTCCGGCTTTACAACAAATGTTAATTGATCTTGATCCGGTAAATACTCTGTTCCCCAAACCAATGCTTTGTTAAAAATTACTGTCCATTCATTT
>CAZRMG010000240.1:0-4154 GCA_964601095.1 uncultured Melioribacteraceae bacterium
CGGAAAGTATGAACTTGTCTCACCTAAAAATCAATTAGGAACTCATAGATATCAAATATCCGAAGGCGCAAATTATGCATTCCATAATTATTCAAATTTTGATGCCCCGTCTATTTCTGACCTTATAAAACTTCCTTCGCACGAAATTATAAGAACTGTTGTTGAGAATAAAAAGCTAATTGAGAATGTTGAAGCTATCAAAAAACTTCCAACTGAATTTTTCAGGATTGCTGTTGAAGAAAATTTGGAACTCGATTGCTGGATGATGAAGCCGTACAATTTTGATTCATCAAAAAAATACCCTGTACTGTTTCTTGTTTACAGCGAACCTGCATCGCAGACTGTATTGAATAGATGGGGTGGTTCGCAATATTTATGGCATCAAATGCTTACACAACAAGGTTATATTGTTATTAGCGTAGATAACCGAGGAACACCTGCACCGCGCGGGCGCGAGTTTCGAAAATGTATTTATGAAAAAATCGGAATGTTGAATTCAAGCGATCAAGCAAAAGCGGCTAAATCTATTATTAATAAATTTAATTTTGTTGATGAAGAAAGAATAGCTGTTTGGGGCTGGAGCGGCGGCGGTTCGATGACTCTCAATTTAATGTTCCGCTATCCCGATATTTACAAAACAGGTCTGTCCGTAGCACCGGTTGGAGATGAAAAACTTTATGATACAATTTACCAGGAAAGATATATGGGTCTTTTGCCTGAAAACGATTCCATTTATGTTCAAGGTTCGCCCGTTACTTTTGCACACCAGCTAAAAGGAAATTTGTTGATTGTTCACGGCACCGGCGACGATAATGTACACTATCAAAACAGCGAAGTAGTAATAAACGAGTTGATAAAACACAATAAACATTTTACAATGATGGCTTACCCGAACAGAAGTCACGGAATTTATGAAGGTGAAAACACAACTACACATTTGTTTACTCTTTTAACAAGATACTTAAACGAAAATGTAAGATCGGGTGGAATTTAGTTGCTAATATTGTGTCCTTGCGGAATAATTTAACGCAAGGACACAATATCTTTAGTGGAGCAGAGCTTGTATCTGTTTGTTAAAGAATTTGTTTGTTAAAAAGCTAATTCGGCAAGAAGGAAAAAGCTAAAATCGAAATGTGCACCAAGCGGCGTATAATTATTCTGTTGATTTAACAAATTTTTGAAAATCAGATTTATCTTCAATCGCTTATTCCAGAAATATTTGAGCAGACTTACATCCCAAAGCAATTTAGAATCTTGTTTTGATTGGTATAAACCTTCAGAATCTTTTTCAACTGTTGTAAAATTTCTCCATTGTGCGGCGGATAAAAAAGTTACCCCGATATTTATTCCAAAATTATTTTCATAATTATAAGAACCGTTGTAATGCAATTTATGATTTGGCAAAGAATTCCAAAGGTTGGAATATAGCGGACTGGAGTTAATTTCAGTTGAATAGCTGTAGTATAAACTATGCGATAAATTAAGAGAAAATCTTTGTTCTGCCAGAAAAGAAAAGCCGAAATTGTTGCCGCTGATTTGTGATGATAAAAATGAATTTGAAAAAACCGTTTTATTTGCTGGATCAAATATCATTTCCTGGTTTTGGTAATTAAAGTTTAATGCCCGGTTGTAGAATGTTCCAAGTTTGAATTTCAACTCGTCGTTAAATATATGTGTCCATGCAATTTCGCCAAAGACATTAGTGCTTTTTGAGTTATTGTTTGTATCTGCATTAATGGTGCAATTGTAAGGTATTTTGTATCCGCGCAAAATCCAGTACCATAGACTATTTTCTTCTTCGCCCAAACGTTCCGCATAATTAAGATTAAACTCTATATAGTTTTTGTGGCTTAATCTTACAGAATTTCTAAACGAACTTTTAAAAGCTGATTGTCTGCCGTTGTTTATAATCATTAAATCTATCACTTGGTTTACGTTTGATAAATAAGATGATTGGAGAGAAGCATAAGTTTTATACAAGTTGATTTTACTTTCTTTTAATGCGTAGTTGGTAATTGCATTTGACTGAGAAAACGCGCCCCCGATTTTATAATTGAATTTGTTCCAGCCGGATAAATATTCCGTATTGAAATAAAAATTATCCATTCTCCAATCAAGTAAGTATTGGGAGAATTCTTTCGGGTTTTTTGTTTTGGTGGACGACCATTTTAGAGAGTAATTTAATACGGCTGTTTTTTCAAAATCAAATGTGCCGGTCAAACCCAGATGGACAAATCGATCATCGACAGGTATTTCACAAAAAACAGGGTCATAAAAAATTAGATCGGATCCGTACTTAGAAAAAATATTGTATTTACCAGTGCCGGAATATCCCGCAATAATATTTGGTTTGCCCGGCAGAGTTGGAAAATCCAATGTCGTTGAAATAGCATCCATAAAAACTTTACGATATTTAAAACCATAGTTTTCAACACGGTAATAAACCGGCGAATCTGCCGAAGGATAAATATAAGCGTTGGTTTTGTAATTAATTGTTGCACTAATTATTTCCGATCCGTATTCAAGTCCGAAAGAGTAATCCGGCCCAATTATATCAATATTTTCGGAATAGAGTTCATCAACATATTTATAAGGACCGGGATCGCCGGATTCGTTTCCGGTAAAGATTTCGGAGTGAAAAGAAAATCCTTTCGGAGGTTTGCGGGATGAAATGTTAATTATCCCGTATTCGGAAAATTCTCCGCGATGTAATTTTGTGGATGAATAAACTTCAATTGAATCAATGTTTCTCGACGAGATCGGAAGGAAATTGATATTCTTAACATCGAAAAAATTAAGATCAATTTTTTGATTGTCCAGCATCAAAATCCAATTTTGATTTTGATCGAATGGAGTTTTTATAGAATAAATATTCCACCTGTAGCCGTCGATAGTTGTTGAATGCCAATCATTAAAAAGCGGGAAGAGATCACTTAACCTTGAAATTCCCGACAATTTGATTTGATCCCGGTAAATTATCTGCCGACTGATTTCATCTTTAAACTCATTTTGCGGAAAAATGTTTGCCGATAAAATTGAGGCAAATACAACCCAAACATTCAATATTATTTTAAGAAATCTTTCAACCATTGCGGGGTATCAAATTTGTAATAAAATCCTGAACCGACAAACACTAAATTTATTTTTTTTCGTGTAAGTATTGATAGATAATCTAGCTTAAAAATAATTCCGAGTTGATTAGTCAGTTTGTAATTCAAAGAAGTAACTATTCCGGCAAATATTTCGTGTTCCTGCATTTCGTCTTCTGTGTGATAAAGCGGGGTGCTTTCAAAAATCATTCTGAATAATCCAAATCTGAACCCGGCGTTTAAATCAAATTTATCTTTTGACAGAATTTTTTTATCCCATTGAGCATATATAAAAAGCCCGTCGAAATTCGGCTGACTGCTGTTTTTAGTTTTAAAAGGTATATAGGATATTCCGGTTTGCAATGCCCCGTAATTGATTGGAAATTTTAAATATGTCTCGTAAAGAACCCCGGGCTTCCAATAATTGTGAAGCATTTCATTATTGGAGTTGAATGCAAAATTCAACCCGACGTTAAATTTTTCGTAATCATTATTCTGTGCACAGACAAATTGAACCGGCACTAAAATAAATAATACAAGAAAAATATAATTCCTGCACGAACCCCGTTTGATTTTACACATGCTGTTTATGAAACACTTTATTGAGGTGCTTCATCCGTATATTTTGTTTTTAGATTATCTTCTTCAAGTTGCCGAACAATATCGTCAATCCCAGAAATTCTTTTTGCCAAAGATGTGCCGTCGAGTTCGTGATATTCTAAAACTTCGAGCGGGGTTCCGCACTCCGGATAATCATCCAATCCTATTTTGTTAAATTCTTTTCCAGATAAATGATGTACGTCCGCGAGCGCATCAAGTATTCTATCACCGAGTCCGCCAATTACAGAATGATCTTCCAGAACAAATATTTTTTTGTATTCATTGGTCGCACTTTGAATCCAATCCAGGTCAATTCTATTTAACCAAGGCATGTTGATTACTTTTAATCCGTACCCTATCTTCTTTAATAATGAAGATGCAACAAGCGCTTCGTGAAGCATCACGGGTCCGTATGCAAAAAGTACGGCATCTTTTCCCGGGGTTAATTCCGTTCCGATGCCGATT
>CAZRMG010000240.1:4164-5148 GCA_964601095.1 uncultured Melioribacteraceae bacterium
GGATTGTTTGAGGTGATGGTCCGATAATTAATCTTATAACACAATTTTCTTTTGCTTCATTGATGCAGTACTCAACCGTCTTTTTTGTTTCAATAGAATTGCATGGTTGAATAATTGTTACATTTGGCAAAGCGCCGAAAAGTGAAATATCCCGAACACTTTGATGAGATTTACCGGGACCGGCGGGAATCATTCCTGCGAAATGACAGGCATAAATAATTTTTGTTTTCTCGCCGGCGTTGTTGTAAATCTGTTCGTTTGCGCGCGCGGCAAGAAAACTTGCGAATGTGTTTACAACAGGAATCAATCCCATTCTCGCTAAGCCGCCTGCCATAGAAACCATATCTTGCTCGGCAATCCCGTTTTCAATAAAACGTTCGGGATACGCGTATTCGAATTTTCTTAGTTTGCAATCGGCAGAAAGATCACCGTCGAGCAAAACAATTTTTTCGTTTGTCTTTGCAAGTTCAACCAGCGTTTCGCCAAAGGCGTCAGTAACAAATTCTTTATTTGTTTTTGTAATGATTTTACCTTCGGCTTTGTTCTGCGGAATATCGGTATTCTCAATACCGAGTTGTGCAGTAAGTTTATTAATCGATTCCGAAAGTTCTTTTAATCCTTCAAAATAGCTGTCGTCATCGGGCGCGCCGCTGTGCCATTTGTAATATGTTTTACCCGATATAGTTTCGGTAACAGGTTTTTCCATGAAAGAAACGCCTCTTCCTTTTAATGTTTCGGCGATAACCATTTTGGGTTTGTCTGTAATCTTTTTAAGATCATTAAAAGTATTTCGAAGTGTTTCAAAATTATGCCCATCGATTCTAACAACATGCCATCCGAAAGCTTTTACTTTTTCTACAACGTCTTCTATGTTGTTCACGTCCTCAACGAGCATGTCGGTTTGATATTTATTATGATCCATTATTGCAGTTATATTGCAAATATTTTGATGTGCAGCTGCTTGAATTGATTCCCAGATTTGTC
>CAZRMG010000241.1:0-5118 GCA_964601095.1 uncultured Melioribacteraceae bacterium
TGCTTGCAGGATATACTTTGTTAATTGTTGTAGAAATAAAAACTTCTTTACCCTTGAAGAAATTAATACCCCAAAAGATAATCAGTGTTAAAAGCAGGTTCATTAAAACACCGGCAGTAATAACAAACAGTTTTGACGCTGTGGATTTTGCGCGGAACTCGTACGGTTTGGGTTCTTCGTTTGCAAATTTTGTGTCGAAACTTTCGTCAACCATCCCGGCAACTTTAACGTAACCGCCGAGTGGAAGCAAACATAATCTATAATCTGTATTTCCTTGTCCGTCCCAGTCTTTTGGGAGATCGCCCCAATTAAAACCGTCGAGTTTATTCCAGCCGAAGAGCCGTTTCCCAAAACCGATTGCAAAAATATCAACGCGCATTTTGGATAATTTAGCTGCGGCAAAATGCCCGAACTCGTGAACGAAAACAAGAATACCAATTGTTATTATGAAATAAATAATATAATCCATTAATGACCTTTTTTAGTTGTATTTATTGGATAAATAACGTCTTGTCTTACTATCGCATTCAAAAATGGTTTCGAGGGCGCCATCCGAATGTTTATCTATAGAATTAAGAGCGTCGTCAATTAATTCGGGAATTTGCGTGAATTTTATTTTACCGGAAAGAAATCTATCAACTGCTATTTCATTCGCGGCATTCAAAATACACGGTGCAGTTCCACCCTCTTCAATAACATCGTATGCTTTTTTAAGACAAGCAAATTTATCAAAATCAGGTTCAAAAAACGTTAGCTGGCTTATTTTTTTTAGATCGGTCGGTACACCGCTATAATTGTATCTTTTGGGGTAAGTTAATGCATAAAGAATAGGGAGCTTCATGTCGGGTGAACTTAGCTGGGCTTTTATTGAGCCGTCGTTAAATTCCACCATCGAATGAATTATTGATTGCGGATGAATAACAACATCAATCTTTTCCTTGGGCAAATTGAAAAGCCAATATGCCTCAATCATTTCGAGACCTTTATTCATCATCGTTGCGGAATCTATTGTTATCTTATTTCCCATTTTCCAATTAGGATGATTTAATGCCTCGGCTATTGTTACGTTTTCTAATTCATTCTTTTTCTTGTTTAGAAAAGGACCGCCGGAAGCAGTTAAAATAATTTTAGAAATATCGTTTTTGCTTTCGCCCACTAAACACTGAAAAATTGCGCTGTGTTCCGAATCGATAGGTAAAAGTTCAACTCCGTATTCCTTGCACAACTTAATAATTATTTCCCCGGCAACAACAAGTGTTTCTTTATTTGCCAGCGCTATTCTCTTTTTCTGTTTTATTGCGCAGATTGTCGGTGATAAACCGGCAAATCCTACAAGAGCAGAAACGAAAACATCATAATTTCCAAGAGAGGAAATTTCAGTTAAACCTTTTTCGCCGCTAATTACTTCACATTTATTGCCGATCTTTTTCTTTAATTCTTCTGCTTTTAATTCATTTACAACTACAACATTTGCCGGTTTGAATTCTTCAATCTGTTTTTCAAGAATTTCAATGTTGGAATTAGTTGACAATCCCGCAATTTCAAATTGCCCCGGAAAATTTCTAACAAGTTCAAGAGTATTTATTCCTATAGAACCGGTCGAACCCAGGACTAAAATTTTTTTCATTAAAAGCTCGTTTGTTAACCAATAAATCTATGTGTAATTGCAAAAAGGAAATTCAACAGAACAAGTGAATTTATTATAGTACTAAATTTATATAGTTTATTTAGATATTCATAACCCTGGGCGCTGATTTGCGCAGAAGATTCCAAATCTTCGCCGAGTGCAGCCCGCAATTTTTTTGCTTTTGGAATAACGGCTGTAAAGATAACTAATAGAATTACTATCATTATTATTTGTTTGGATACAAGCCAATGATTTGCCGTCATTTCGAAAAATCCATAACCGGGATTCATTGCAGTTAAAAGAATTCCAGTCAACAAAATTCCTACCGAACCGATCATGCCTAAAAAATTTGTGAATGTAAGATAGAGGGATATCAACTTTTTTTCGCCCGTCTTCTGTTTGTTTTGCGAAATTAATTTTTTCAAAATGAAATGCGCGAAAAAATTAACAAGCCATATTCCGGCAAAAATAATATGCAATGTTATTAATGTTGGATAGTATTCCATTTTATCATCCTTTTAATTAGTTCAAAATTAAATATAGTAAAACGAGGAGCAGATTATTTATGTGGACAATGTGTCCTATCTTGCTTAATTTTCAACGATTTTAATGCTTATCAAGTTCAATAACAAAAAAGGTGCTGCAATGAAAAAAACAATAATATATATATTGTTACCGTTTATAGTTTTAGTATCATTTTCATATTTAAACTCGAGGGATTTCCGTGTACAAAAAATTCCGAATGGAAGTAAATTTTCGTGCGCTAATTGTCATGTTAGTCAATTTGGAGGCGGGGCGCGAAATGCTTTCGGGCTTGCTGTCGAGTCTCTTGTAACACCGGGCGGAAATCAGAATTTTTGGAATGCTCAATTTGCATCTTTGGATTCCGACGGCGACGGTTTTACAAACGGACAGGAATTGCAAGATCCAAATGGAAGTTGGACAAGCGGTTCTTCCGGTGATTTTAATCTTGTAACAAATCCCGGTGACCCAAACAGCAAGCCGAATCCAACATCGGTTGTTGATGAAAAAATTCCAAGTTCATTCAAGTTGCTCAATAATTATCCGAACCCTTTCAATCCTTCAACGAGAATCGCATTTGAGATTCCACAGGGTGAATTTGTCAGTTTAAAAATCTATAACATTAGCGGTGAATTGATTTATGGATTGATTGAAGAAAACCTTGCCGCGGGTCGATATGAAAAAATTTGGAACGGAAAAGATAATTCGGGCAAGAATGTTTCTTCCGGCGTTTATATATATAGATTAAAAGCAGGGCAGTTCGATAAGTCTGCGCGAATGGTTTTAATGAAATAATAAATCAATTATTCCAAAGACATTTTAATTATTGGGGTGAACATGAAGCAAATAATTTTACTTGCCACGGTAGTACTATTTATTAATTTTATAGATAGTTACTCGTTACCGAGATTTTCATTACAGCAGAAAGATAAATGCAGCAGCTGCCATTTCAATCCAACGGGCGGGGGAATGCGCAACGAAAGCGGTTTTTACTTCGGGAAAAATATTGTCGGCATGATTTCACCGCGCGATCAAGATATTATACTCTCGCCGAAACTTACTGAAAATGTTTCCTTCGGGTTAGATTATAGATCGCAGTTTTTATACTCTGGCGAGAAAAAGAAAACGGATTTTCAGGATATGACCGGTTCTATTTATTTAAATGCTTCAATAGCAAAAAACATTGACGTTACCGCAAGATATGATTTTGTGAATTCAATTTGGGAAGCCTTCGGCACAGCAAAAATTTTACCTAACGAAAGTTATATAAAGGTCGGTTCGTTCATCCCAAATTATGGAATACGTTTGGATGATCACACATCATACGCGCGCGGCGGTGATTTCGGATTACTTTTCAGTACAGGCGCAATCCAGGGTTTGTATCTAAATCCATTCTATATTGAAACAGGTTTGGAACTCGGTTTGAATTTATCATCAATTTCTTCTTTAACGGCAAGCGTTGGCAAGAGTAAATTTAATTCTGTTTTTACAACAGATCCTACATTCACAGCGCATTTCGAAATTATGCCTTCGATTGATAAACTAACATTTCTTCTCGGCGGTTCTTTCGCTTCTGCGAAAACAAGAAACTTCGGAAATTTTCTTTCAACAAAAATGTACGGTGGCTTTGCCGGAATCGGCTATGAACGTTTTACAATTATGGGCGAGTATGATATTGCTAATGATTATATCGATTCCGATGTTAAATCAAATGCGCTGATGTTTGAAGCGTCGTATCAAATAACAGTTGGACTTGATGCAATAGTTCGTTACGATTCCTTCGATCCAAACATTGATTTAAATGATGACGAACTTTCGCATTTGGTTCTTGGTGTTGAATTTTTTCCGTTCAGTTTTGTAGAGATTCGTCCGCAATACAGATTTAATATTGAGACTCCTGAAAAAAAGAACGACGCGCTGGTTGTACAATTTCATTTTTGGTATTAAGAAGTAATAAACAATAGCCCGTGAATTAATTGAACACAAACATTAAATTCACGGGCTATTTTTCAAACCATGACTCAAACAACTTTTCGAGATCTGAAAGATTTTCTTCTAAGCTGAATGAAACTGAATCGGCAAAAGTATCCAAGACGATTAAAGAATTTATGCCAGCATCAAGTTTTTCAAGATCGGCAATGTTTTTGGCTAAGTTACGGTTAATATTCCGAATATCTTCATATAACTTTTTGAGGTTATACATCTCCCAATCAACATCTTTACCTTTTTTTCTTAAGAAAAATTGGGAGAGTAAATACATGGAAAAAACTCTAAACTCGGTTTCTTCATTATTTGAAAAAGGTAAATGGAATTTTACAAGCGGTTTAAGTTTGCCGAGAACCGGGCAGCCGCTTGCGGGCATAATAATTCCGAACAAACTTCCTAAACCAACTTGCAACGAGGTTTCTTTAAAATATATTCTGTTGTTTGTTTCTACGGAAATTCTGACTTTTTGAAAAGAAGGGAGATTGCTGAATTGTTTTATCATATGATTAATATGTATTCCGATAGGACAATGCGTTTCGTCTTTATGTTCACTACACGCAACGGGACAATTAAAATTATTCTTTTTAGCCCAATCAGGTTTTTCAAGTTCATGGTCATAAATTAAATCGAGAGTATCGGCGTTTAGATTTATTGCAAATTTTTTTTCTTTTCCATCTTCGAAGAAAAATGTGTATTTGTAAGAAATGACTTTTCCCGTCGTCATTGAATCACCTCTTAATTTTATTTACAGCTTCATCATATTGTCGTAAAAGATTATCGAATAAAATATCAATATGTAAAATCTCTTTAATCAATCCGCTGCCTTGTCCGGCTTCCAGCATTCCGTTGTTTTCATCTCCTTCAAAAATACCAAGCCGCTCTCTTTTAGAACCGAGTAAGTTTTTAAGTTCTTCTTGGTTTGCGCCGTTTAATTCTGCATCATGAACGGAGTTAGCAAAATCGTTTTTTATCATTCTTGCAGC
>CAZRMG010000242.1:0-5094 GCA_964601095.1 uncultured Melioribacteraceae bacterium
AATTCCTTAATGGATAAACCGCAGTATGTTGAAGAACTTGCGCACAGGTTAAACCTCGCGGTTTCGACGGTTTCATTTCATCTTAAAAAACTTGAGAAAGCAGGACTTGTAAATAAGTCAAAACAACAATATTACATCATCTATAAAATAAACGATGAGTTGTTTAATCTTTCATTGAAAGAGTTAACGAGTTTCGACAATATTGAAAAATATGTTCAGGATGAAAGAATTGATAAATACAAAGGTAAGGTGCTGAAAGTATTTTTTAAAAAAGGGAAACTGACAAAACTCCCGGTACAGCATAAAAAGAAATTGATTATTCTCGATGAATTTGTAAAAATGTTTACTCCCGGTAAAAAATATGAAGAGAAACAAGTTGACGAAATTATCAACAAAGTTTATGATGATCATTGCACAATACGCCGCCTGCTTGTTGAAGAAGGAATTATGAAGCGCGACAAACAATACTATTGGTTAAACGAAATTAAAGAGACAAAAAAATGATTGACAAAAAAGAAGCAAAAAGAAAATACAAAGAAACTCTGCCGCCGATGGGAATTTACCAAGTAAAGAATCTTGCGAACAACAAAGTATTAATCGGGTATAGTAAAAACTTACACGGGAAGTCAAACAGTTATAGATTTCAGCTTAATGCCGGCACGCATATTAATAACGAGCTGCAAAACGAGTACAATAAATTCGGCGAAGAAAATTTTGTGTTCGAAGTTTTAGATTATCTCGATCCAAAGGAAGGCGTAAATTACGATTATACAAAAGACCTTGAAGCACTTGAGGAACTGTGGATTGAAAATATTCAGCCCTTCGGTGATAAAGGATATAACAAAAATCTTAAAACAAAAATATAGTGTAGAACAATAAATAATTTTCTACAGATAATTTTGTAGTGTCTCAGTTTCAATTTTATTGTCATGCCCGAATGTTTTTATCGGGCATCCATCAATAGATTCCAGCTAAAAGCATGCTGGAATGACATATGCTGTTTAATCAACCTTCAAACTGAGACACTACCGATAATTTGCATGAAATGAATCTTTATAATACTTATTGCGGTATTCTATTGGAGTAATTCCTGTAATTTTTTTAAATACATTCCTAAAAGCTTTTGAATCGGCATAACCAACTTCATACATAATTTCGTTTATGTTTTTTGTACCTTTTTCAAGATTCATTTTAGCGGCTTCAATTTTAACGCGTTGAATATATTCGGCAACAGTATTGGATGTAGCTTTTTTAAATCTTCGCTCCAAATTTCTTTTACTCAATGCAAGCATAGAGGCCAAGTATTCGACGGTAATTCTATTATTAAAATTGTCCTCGATAAATTCCTGCGCTTTAATTATTAATTCGTCGTTATGCCCTTTCTGTCCACGGAACATAATGAAGGGCGATTGGCTGTCGCGGTTAATATCAATCATAAATGTTTTAGCAATTAGAACCGCTATTTCACGTCCGGCATGTTTTTCAATTAAATATAATAGAAGAATAAGCTCCCCCGCTTGTATAAATGCCTCTTTCTTCAGTCATTATTTTATCGTCGAGAACATTTACATCCGGGAACAGATTTTTAAATTGATCAACAAATCTCCAATGGGTTGTAGCTTTCTTTCCCTTTAATAATCCGGTCGCCGCAAGAAAAAATGAACCGATACAAAAACTCGCAACATCTCCTCCGTTATTATATTGGTTAATTATCCAAGGAATAAACCTTTTGTTTGATTCAACTGCTTTCGCATGGTCGCCGTGAATTGCCGGAATTATTATTAAATCTGTTTTCTTCACATTGTCGATCAAAATATCCGGGTTAACAGTGAATAATCCTGTTGATTGTTTTGTCTCTTTCGATAAACCAACAAGATGAACATCGAATATTGGCGGCCTGTTAAATTCTGCAAGAATATCGTTTACATTGCAAAATATTTGATGTGCACCTTCAATATTTACTAAACTTGTATGCCCGTGCGGTATTAAAATTGACACATGTTTCATATATCTAATATAATAAGACATTTTGTCGCAATCAACCCTTCAATTGGCGTATTCGCCCCTTACGATTCTTTTCTCACTCGATTAATTTTCCAGTAAATAAAATCTAATAAAGAGGAGTTTAGTTATGCCAGAAATAATCCCACATTTATGGTATGATAAAGAAGCGAAAGACGCAGCTAAGTTTTATTGTTCGCTCTTTCCTAATTCGAAAATAATAAACATCACTACGCTTCACGACACACCATCGGGTAATAGTGATATTGTTTCTTTCGAACTTGCAGGACAAAAATTTGTTTCCATTAGCGCAGGTCCGTTTTTCAAATTCAATCCATCAATATCATTCTTCATAAATTTTGATCCATCAAGAGATAAAGAGGCAAGGAAGAATCTTGATACAGTTTGGAAGAAATTATCGGAAGGCGGCACAGAACTAATGCCCTTAGATAAATATCCTTTCAGCGAACACTATGGTTGGATACAGGACAAATACGGACTTTCTTGGCAGCTTATTTTGACTGACCCCGAGGGTGAAGAACGACCCTTTATTGTCCCCTCGCTTTTGTTTGTTGGGGATGTATGTGGGAAAGCGGAAGAGGCAAGTAACTTCTATCTCTCTGTTTTTAAGAATACAAAACAAGGAATTACAGCGCGTTATCCTAAAGGAATGCCCGCCCGAACGACTGAAGACGTTCAGTCGGGCGGGGAACCGGATAAAGAAGGAACAATCATGTTCACAGATTTTATGATTGAGAACCAGTGGTTCGCAGCAATGGACAGCGCACACGAGCATAATTTTGCTTTTAATGAGGCAGTCTCATTTATGGTCTCATGCGAAACTCAAAAAGAAATTGATTACTTCTGGAAAAAACTTTCCGCAGTGCCTCAAGCCGAACAGTGCGGCTGGTTAAAAGATAAGTACGGCATTTCATGGCAAATTGTTCCTACAATTTTACCTGAATTATTAGCGAGTCAAGATTCAAACAAAAAACAAAGAGCAATGCAAAATATGCTTCAAATGAAAAAAATAATTATTGAAGATTTGCAAAATGCGTAATGAAACAACAAATACTAAATACAAATAAGGAGTTAATCATGAATAAAATGAATCCGGTAGTACATTTTGAAATGCCTGCGGAAGATAAAAAACGCATGGCTGATTTTTATACAAATGCATTTGGTTGGCAGTCTCAATTTCTTGGTCCTGATATGGGTAATTATGTTCTTGTTAATACTACTGAAACAGACGACAAAGGTTGTCCTAAAAATGCAGGTGCAATTAACGGCGGTTTTTACGGGAAAAACGAGGATCCGAATGCTCCTCAACCTTCAATTGTAATAGCTGTTGAAGATATTAATGATTCATCAAAAAAAGTTGTTGCATTGGGTGGTAAACTACTTGGCGAGCCGATGCCCATTCCTGGAATAGGTACTTATTTAGCTTTTATTGATACTGAAGGTAACCGCGTCGGTATGTTGCATCCATCTCAAAACATGTAAAGGAGAAAAATGAAAAAATTAAACTTCTCAATCGTAATTAACGCTACAAAAGAAAAAGTATGGCACTCAATGCTTGATGATAAAACTTACAGAAAATGGACGGAAGCATTTTCACCGGGTTCTCATTATAAAGGCAATTGGGAAAAAGGGAGTAAAATACTTTTCCTTGGGCCGAGCCAAAACGGCGAAACAATGGGTATGGTTAGCAAGATAAAAGATAATATCCCGTTTCAACTTATTTCTATTGAACACCTTGGCATGGTACAGGATGGAAAAGAAGATACTACGAGCGATGCAGTTAAAAGTTGGGCCGGTGCTTTAGAGAATTATGCTTTCAAAGAGAGAAATAACAAAACTGAAGTGACAGTAGATATTGATGTCGCGGATGAATATAAAGATATGTTTAATGATATGTGGCCAAAAGCGCTTCAGAAACTGAAAGAACTGGCAGAGGGATAACACTGACAAACAGGAATCTTTAACAAAACAATAGGACTAAAAAAATGACAGATACAATTTCTTCAAAAAGGCTTTGGACTGCCCGTATTATGAGCGGACTTGTAATTTTATTTATGCTGTTTGACAGCGTTTTTAAATTTA
Source organism: uncultured Melioribacteraceae bacterium (assembly GCA_964601095.1). GTDB lineage: Bacteria > Bacteroidota > Ignavibacteria > Ignavibacteriales > Melioribacteraceae > JAEWUC01. The sequence goes on from CAZRMG010000242.1 coordinate 4,105, forward strand.
TTCAGCCCAAAGAAGTTATTAAAGGAACCCTGGAACTCGGGTATTCTGAACATCATATTTATGTAATCGGTTTGCTCGGGTTTCTTTCTATAATTTTGTATACAATTCCAAGGACATCATTTCTTGGCGTTATCTTGCTAACGGGATATTGGGGCGGAGCTATTGCTACGCACGTTCGTCTTGACAGTCCACTTTTTACACATATTCTCTTTCCGGTTTATCTTGCTGTTTTGGCATGGGGTGGAATTTGTCTTAAAAATGAAACAATCCGTAGACTAATTACACTACAAAAGAATTGAAATAAGTATGAGAAAAATAATTTTTGCGATGGACATTACAATAGTCGGCTTTTTTGCATTATCAAAAATTATAAGACACCTCATATGAAATCATCAAAAAACAAAGTTGAAACAATTGACGAATATATAGTCACATTTCCTAAAAATGTCGGAGATATATTGAATAAAATTAGGGAAACGATTAAAGAAGCAGCACCCGATGCTGAAGAAACAATAAGCTACCAAATACCCACGTTTAAACTTAACGGCAACTTGGTGCATTTCGCTGCTTTTAAGAATCATATCGGTTTTTACCCAACACCTTCTGGTAGCGAAGCATTCAAAAAAGAGCTTTCGATTTATAAATTGGGAAAAGGTTCGGTTCAATTTCCTTTTGATAAACCAATACCTTTTTCACTTATAAAAAAAATTGTTAAATACCGGGTGAAAGAAAACTTGGCAAAAGGAAAGGAATAAGATGAGAAAAATTATTGCAACTGAATTTTATACACTTGACGGAATAATGTCCGATCCAAAAGATGAAATGGAATGGGTTCTCAATATCTTTAGTGAAGATGTTGGTAAATATGAAGATTCCATTTATGATCAAGTTGATACTCTTATACTCGGCAGGGTAACCTTTAAAATTTTTGAAGGTCATTGGCCGAATATTGAAGAAAATACAACTGTAGATGCTGGAGAAAAAGTTCTC
>CAZRMG010000243.1:0-5073 GCA_964601095.1 uncultured Melioribacteraceae bacterium
TTCCGACTTTTGAGGAAGAAAGAGAAGCACTCAGAGACATATACAAGAAAACCAGGTATAAGAATGACTATGCAGCTTTAATTGAAGGATTAAAAAATCAATTCGGGTTTAAAAAGTACGATCCAACTTTTGAAAAAGTATACTTGAATTTAGATTCTCTAAAAATTGGTCAAGATTATCGAACAAGTTATTTTCAAAAAGTATTTGGCGGTTTGGAATTATTCACAGTCAATAAAAACAAATATGCAGTTGATAGTCTGATCAATTTTATTCAAACAAAAAATATTAATCTCGGAAGGAAAGTGGATAAGAATGCATTCGGCAATGCTTATAGCCAATACGAAGCTGAAATGATTCTTAAAGAAAAAGGATTGGTGTACGATAAGAATAATCCTGAATTTGCCAAACTTATGGCTGAATACGAAGATGGAGTTTATTTATTCAAAATCCTTGAAGATGAAGTATGGTCGAAAATTGCAGTGGACAGTAATTTAGTATATAGCTATTGGGAAAAGAATAAAGATAAATATAAATGGAACGATAGGGTTGAGTTTAATGAAATTTATGTTAATAAAGATTCGGTAATTAATAGAATCTATGATGAAATTGTTGCGGGTAAAAGTTTTGATTCTTTAGCTGCTAAATACAGTGTTGGCGCGAACTCAAAAACTAATAAAGGTTTAGTTGATATTGCATCCAATACATTGGCTCAACAATCAAATATTCTTAAAAACATAGGTGATGTTTCAAAACCATTCCCTTATCAAGACGGCTGGGCAATTGTAAAATTACTAAACCGCGAATCAGCAGGAATAAAAACTTTTGAAGAAGCACAAGCTGAAGCCGCAAGCGCTGTCCAGGAAAATGAAACTAAGAGATTGGAAGAAGAATACATTAACAAGTTGAAAACAATTTATAATCCGGTCTATTATTATGACGAGTTGCAGAAAGCATTCAAAAATTAAATTACTTGTATTATTTCTTTTGCTATTGTTGTCGGACTGCTCTGAAGAGGAAAAGGAAACTAAAAGTATTGCCCAAGTTAACGGTGCAGTACTTACGGAACATGATTTGAATGCGGCTGTTGAAGGTTATGGAAAAAATAACCGCTTTAAAGAAGAATACATAAATAACTGGATTAAGACGGAAATACTTTACTCCGAAGCGGTTGATAACGGAATATTGAATGAGAAAGATTTTATTTCGATAGTTGAACAAAGCAAAAAGAATTTAGCTGTTTCACTTTATCTTAATAAACTATTAGACGAAAACCAATTTGTTCCAAGTAACGAAGAACTATTAAAGTATTATAACGATCAAGCGGATGATTTCAGGCTGGATACCGATGCATTCAGTTATAATATTTGCGAATTCGGAAATTTTGATAAAGCTGTTCAATTCAGATCTATACTTTTGGAAAGTGATTGGAATAAAGCCATAAATGCTTTTAGAGATGATGCAGATTTGAAATACAGCGCAGATAATCAACTTAAGTCGGATTATTTATTACAACCGCAAATTTTACTTAATGCTGTTAATATGCTATTGCCGAATGAAGTTTCGATTGTACTTCAGACCGGCGCAACAAATTATACGATAGTGCAGTTGATTGAAAAATATAATAAAGGCGATCTGCCGCCATACGAAGCGGTAAAACAAAAAATAAAAAATCAATTCGTTGTATTAAAACAAAAAGAGTTTATTCAAAATTATGTTGAAAAACTCGTTGAAGTTCACAACATAGAAATCAAAAGGTATTAGTAATGAAAAAATATTTTGCTGTTTTAATGTTCACATTTCTTTCTATAAATGCTCAGGAAGTAATAGATAAAATTGTTGCGGTAGTGGACAATGAAATTATACTTCAGTCGGAACTGGATTTCCGTGTAGCAATGGAAGCTACTCAAAAGAATTTAGACCCTAAGGAATCGCGTCTACGCGAATCAATTCTAAATCAATTGATAGAAGAAAAACTATTATATGCCCAGGCAGAACTTGATTCGGTTGTTGTTAAAGATGAACAAGTTATTGAAACGTTAGACAATCAATTGCGTTATATGACTCAACAATACGGTTCTCAAGAAAGAATTGAACAGATGTACGGAATGCCCATTGAAAAAATAAAAAGAACTCTGCGTGATGATACACGAAAAAGTTTGATGGCTCAGATGGTTCAACAAAAGAAATTTGGAGAAATGCAGACATCACGTAAAGAAGTTGAGGATTTTTTCTATAGCTTCAAAGATTCGCTTGGTATCGTTCCTGAGAAATATGATATTGCCCATATATTTCAAAATCCCAAAACTGGCGAACGAATTAAAAATAAAGCTCTTACTTTGGCCAGAACAATACTAGATACATTAAAAAAAGGTGCAGACTTTGCAGAGTTGGCAAAGAAATATTCGGACGATCCGGGCAGCGCATCGCAAGGCGGTGATTTAGGATTTGCAAAACGCGGTGTGTTTTTACCTGAATTTGAAGCTACGGCATTTGCTTTGGCGCCTAATCAAATATCAAACATAGTTGAAACTCAATTTGGGTATCACATAATTCAGTTGATTGAAAGAAGAGGCGAATCAATTCATGCAAGGCATATATTGATAAAACCAAAAGCAGACGATCAAGCCGACCTTCAAGCAATTGAATTTCTTAGCGATTTGCGCGACAGTATCGTAAAAGGAATTAATACTTTCGAATACTATGCAAAAAAATACAGCGACGATAAAGAATCGGCTAAATACAATGGTGATCTTGGAATTTTCGAGACAAGCCAATTGGAAAAACCTGTACTTGATCAAATATATAAATTGAAAGAAGGCGAAATAGGTTATCCCAAAAGAATGGATTTAGACCGCTTTAATTACGGTTATCACATTTTAAAATTGAAACAAAGAATACCTGAACATAAAGCAAATCTTGAACAGGACTTCAATGAAATAAAAAGACTTGCTGAATACTACAAGAAACAAAAATTGTACGCTAAATGGATGGAAGAGTTAAAGGAAAAAATTTATTGGGAAACTAGATTGTAGCTTCACAAAAATTTTATCGTGTATTTATAATGAATAGAAATGGGGAATAATTGACGGATATTAAAAACGCTAATGATGTTGAATTGGTTGAAAAGCTTTCATCTTCAATCGGTCAAATAAAAAAAGAAATTGCAAAAGTAATTGTTGGACAGGATCAAGTTATTAATGATCTTCTAATCGGACTTTTATCGCAAGGACATTGTTTATTAGTTGGTGTGCCGGGACTTGCAAAAACACTTCTCATAAAAACTTTAGCCGAAGTTCTTGATCTAAAATTCAGCCGCATACAATTTACACCGGATTTAATGCCGAGCGATATTACGGGAACTGAAATAATAGATGAAGATGCGGTTTCTAAAAAAAGAGATTTCCGGTTTATACGTGGACCAATATTCGCAAACATTATTTTGGCGGATGAAATAAACCGTACACCGCCCAAAACACAAGCAGCTTTGCTGGAATCTATGCAGGAACACAAAGTTACAGCAGCGGGTGTTTCGCATAATCTTGAAGAACCGTTCTTCGTTTTGGCAACCCAAAACCCAATTGAACAAGAAGGTACATACCCTCTGCCCGAAGCACAGCTTGATCGTTTTATGTTCAATCTTTGGCTTGATTATCCTGCTTTCGATGAAGAAATACAAATTATTAAAACCACAACTAGCGATTATAAACCTCAACTTAAAAAATGTATTGACGCTAAAGATTTAATTCTTTTCCAAAATTTAATTAAACGAGTACCGGTTGCCGATAATGTAATTCAATATGCCGTTAATTTTGTAATGAGTTCTAGACCAACAGTAAACAATCAACATTCTTTTATAAAGGATTGGGTAAGCTGGGGTGCTGGTCCGCGCGCATCTCAATATTTAATTCTTGCAGCTAAAACTAAAGCTGTTTTCGAGGGAAGATTTTCTCCGTCTATTGACGATGTAAAACAATTTCTTGTTCCGGTTCTTCGTCATAGAATTATTCCTAATTTTTCCGCAGAAGCCGACGGAATTAAATCTGTTGATATTATCAATAAGTTATTAACTGTATTATAATCAATTCAATTTTATCATAAACAATCCCGGTTCAATTGATGAATAATAGTTTTACAATCTTTTGCCTTTTTACTTTATCATTAGTTTTTTTATCATGCACAAAAAAAGAGGATTCGCAGGTTGTACAACTTAAACCAAATTCGTACGGACTTCTTGTTGATTCATTAATTGAAGTCCACGGCACTATCGAAAAAAATCAAACACTTTCAGATATTCTTTTACCTCACGGAGTTTTACCTCAGACTATAAATGAGATTGCAAATAGCGCAAGAGAAATATTCCCGGTAAGAAGTTTTAAAACCGGGGACGACTATTACATTTACGCGCAATGGGACACAGTAGAAACTATACATTATTTCGTTTATGTAAGAAACGCAATTGATTATGTTGTGTTCGATTTACGCGATTCTATAAATATTTATCACGGTAAGAAAGATGTAACAGTAAATGAAAGAGTAGTGTCCGGTGTTATAAAAAATTCTTTATGGGCAACTTTTCAATCGCTTAATATAGATCCTGAACTTGGAATTAAACTCTCGGATATTTATGCATGGCAAATAGATTTTTTTAGAATTCAGCCGAGCGATTCGTTTAAAGTTATTTATGAAGAAACACTTGTTGAAGGCAAACCGGTTGGAATTGGTAAAATACTTGCTTCCAATTTCTATCATCAAAAAGAAAACTTTTATGCTTTCCGTTTTGAGAAAAACGATGAAGCAAATTATTATGATGAAAAGGGAAATACATTAAGAAAAGCATTTTTAAAAGCACCATTAAAGTTCAGCAGGATTTCCTCGCGTTATTCGAAAAAAAGATTTCACCCGGTTCTTGGTAGGGTAAAAGCTCATCTCGGTACCGATTATGCCGCACCAACCGGAACGCCGATAATGTCTGTCGGCGACGGGGTAGTTCTTGAAGCACGTTACACACAATACAACGGTAATTATGTTAAGATTAAACACAACTCAACATATTCAACGCAGTATTTGCACATG
>CAZRMG010000244.1:0-5068 GCA_964601095.1 uncultured Melioribacteraceae bacterium
CTAATATAATTTTTACCTGAAAAGTATTTGGAAAATTTATCCACGGCGCCGGAGTTCAAACCTTCCTCAATTTTAATAAACAGAAGATTTGCCTCCCTGTTTTTCGAATCCTGCGCCAATATTACTCTTCCCGTGAAAAGTATAAATACAAAGGCCGCAACAAGCACAGATATATGTTTGGGGATTTTCATGTTTTAGTTCAATATTAGCTTATGACAAAATAAATCAAAAGAAATAAAAAAGCATACCCTTTTGAGGTATGCTTTACCCTTTCTTAATGCGTTGGAAGAATTAACGAGCGCGCTGAACTTTTTCCGGCATATTATTTCTGTCTGTCTTCGAAACATTTCTTTTAAGTTCGCGGTTGCCTTCAACAAGTTGGTATGCCCAATCAAATACAACTCTTTCATTCGTAATATTTTTAACCCTTATTTTCGCAAAATGATTATCCCACGTCCAAACTACGTAAGAATGCCCAACAATTGCTTCGGCGTATTTAACATTTTCATCTGTTTGTGCCGGGATCCATCCGTATTGCGGCGCAACATCAACATCGTAAATATCAATAGTGCTTCCCATATCCTGAAGATCGGAATCATCCCAAACGGTTATATAAGGAACGCCGTTGTAATTTTCAAAAAAGAAATCTGCTTCATCGCCGTTGTATGGAACAACAAGATAATTACTGAAGTCGTACCCCGAATTGCTTGGTGAAATGTTAAGATCAAAAATCGCCTGGTTCATACCTTCGGGACGCGGAGTATCATAAACAACATCTGTACTTAATTCGCTTTCGTTGCCGTTAAAATCGTAAGCTGTAACCGCATAATAATAAGTTTCACCGTTGCTGGCCCCGTTATCGATAAAATAATTTTCATCCGTATAACCAATCAATTCATATTTTCCATCGTATGAATAACTGTAATAAACATTGTAGCCTGCAACATCTCTTTCACGGTTTTCGTCCCACATTATATCAACGCGGTTATCGCCGGTAATTGTATGAACATTTCGTGGTTCGGAAGGCGGAGTTGTATCATATTCATCAAACTCATCGCATCCTGAAAACATCATGAACGAAGTCAGTGCTAAAACACCAACAAATAATTTTACTGATTTCATTTTATCCTCCAAGAAATATTCTATATGGATAAAGTCAAACGTAATGCCAAAAAAATTCCCCGGAATTAGCTATTTCCGGGGAATTCAGGTTTTCGCTTGTATTAAATCTTGTACAGTGCTGAACTATTTAGAAGAAACCGCGGCTTAAATTTCTATGAATTTATCCTCAAAAAACATTTTCTTTTTATTGATTACCGCAACAGATTTGCCCGTAACAAGCCGTTTATCGAACGGAGAATTTTTTGATTTTGACTTGAACTTGGAAATATCGATTGTCCAAACTTGTTCAGTATCCAAAATAGTTAAATTAGCAGGTTCGCCAACTTTAATTTGAGGAACAGGCAAATTTAGAATTAAACGCGGATTAATTGAAAGTTTTTCTATCAATTGAGCTAACGTCAAATGTTTTTTGTGAACAAGTTCGCTTAAAGCTAAACCGACTTGTGTTTCCAAACCGAGAATTCCGTTAGGGGCATAGATGAATTCCATTTCTTTTTCTTCTATCGAATGCGGTGCATGATCGCTCGCGATGCAATCAATAGTTCCGTCTTTCAATCCTTCAATCATCGCCTCAACATCAGCTCGGGTTCTCAAAGGCGGATTCATTTTATAATTTGTGTCGTATGTTTTTAACGATTCTTCTGATAAAAGAAAATGATGCGGCGCTACTTCGGCGGTAACACTAATTCCTTTTTTCTTTGCTTGTCGTACAATATCAACAGCATTTTTGGAACTTATGTGTGCTATATGAATTTTTCCGCCGACATATTCAGCCATAATAATATCGCGGTTAACAATTAAATCTTCGGCAACTGTTGGAATGCCGGGCAAACCAAGTATTGTTGAAGTATTACCTTCGTTCATCGCTCCGTCTGCGAGTGATTCATCTTCGCAATGTTCAATTATAGGCGTTCCAAATTCTTTGGAATACTCAAGAACATTTCTCAATACTGCCGCAGTTTTAATTGCAGCTCCGTCATCGGAAAAAGCAACAGCCCCCGCTTCAAATAATTCGAACATCGGCGAGATTGCATCGCCTTTTCTACTTAAAGTAGCAGCGCCAACGGGATAAACATCAACCAAATGATCTTTCGCTTTTTCTTTAATGAATCTCACAACTTCTGCAGAATCTATATCCGGCGAAGTATTCGGCATACAAGCAACACCGGTAAACCCTCCGGCTGCAGCGGCATTGCTTCCGGTAATTACAGTTTCTTCATCTTCTCTTCCCGGTTCGCGGAAATGCACATGCATATCGAACAATCCGGGTACGCAATATTTATTTTCGAATTCAAAAACTTTAGCCAATTTAACATCTTCTTCTTTTAAGCCGCCTATCTTTTTAATTATCCCGTCTTCGATAAGTAAATCGTTTTTCTCATTCAACTTTTGATGCGGATTTAATAGATTAACTTTTTTAAGTACGATTTTCATTTTCCACCTTTTTAATTGGGCATTGTTCCAAGAAGATAAAGCACTGCCATTCTTACAGCAACGCCGTTTGTTACCTGATCTAAAATTACTTGGTATGGTCCGTCGGCTACTTCGGATGAAATTTCAACTCCCCGGTTAATAGGACCCGGATGAAGAATAACAATGTTGTTATTGTGTTTTTCAATTCTCTCTGCTGTAACACCAAAATAATTATGGTATTCGCGTGTGGAAGGAATTCTTCTCCCGGCATCGCGTTCAAGTTGAATTCTCAAAACATTCAAAACATCGTTCTGTTTTAAAGCATCTTCAATTCTTGAAATTACTTTTACGCCAAGAGATTCTATTCCAACGGGGATCATTGTCGCCGGACCGCAAACAGATACATTTGCCCCCATAGTTTTCAATCCGAAAATGTTTGATAACGCTACACGGCTGTGCGCGATATCGCCGACAATGCAGACATTTAAGCCATCGAGCCGCCCGAATTTTTCGCGGATGGAATACATATCCAGCAATCCCTGCGTCGGGTGTTCGTGAAGTCCATCGCCTGCATTGATAATATTTGCTTTTGAAATTTTTGTAAGATATTGCGGCACTCCCGCCGATTGATGTCGCACGACGATCATATCAAGCTTCATTGCTTCGATGTTCCGCACCGTATCTTTAAATGTTTCGCCTTTTTTTGTGCTGCTTGTCGAAGTTGAGAAATTAATTGTGTCTGCGGATAATCTTTTCTGCGCAAGTTCGAATGAAATTCGCGTACGAGTCGAGTTTTCATAAAATAAATTAACTATTGTTTTTCCTTGAAGCGTCGGTACTTTTTTAATCGGCCTGTCCAAAATTTCCCGGAATGTTGTAGCGGTATCAAGAATCAATTGAATATCTTCTTTCGGAACCCCGAGTAAACCGAGCAAATGCCTGTTTGATAAGGACATATATTTTTCTCTCTCTAATTTTTTGAAGGAGTATTAACAAGATAAACGGCGTCTTCGCCGTCAATTTCATTTAAACGTACTCTTACTTCTTCGTTAATTGATGTTGGAATATTTTTGCCTACAAAGTCGGCTTTAATTGGAAGTTCGCGATGGCCACGGTCGACAAACACACACAATTGTATTGTGTTCGGTCTTCCGAGATCCATTATTGCGTCCAAAGCCGCGCGGACAGTTCTGCCTGTGTACAAAACATCATCGATAAGAACTACATCTTTTTCGTTAACATCGAACGTAATGTTTGTTACAGATACTTCCGGTTGTTTTAATCTCGTTCGGAAATCATCCCTATAAAGTGTTACATCGAGTACACCGTATTGCGGTTCCGATTTTTCTATCTCTGTAATTTTCTTTTTTATTCTTTCGGCAATAAATTCACCGCGTGTTCTCATACCGATTAAAATTATGTTCTTCGAACCTTTATTACGCTCAAGTATTTCATGGGCGAGGCGAGTGATTGTTCGAACTAAACCTTCTTCATCAATTATTTTTGCTTTTATATCCATGTATTTACCTTTGGCAGATAAAAAAAATCCCCGTTGACTTACGTCGCCGAGGTTATCGTGTTGATTTGCATATTTTATTTTTCATTCCTTTTTATCTCTCCGGATAATGTTAAAGGAAAATTACCGACGTAAAATTATGGCTACTCGTGTTAAAAGTAAAGAGATATTATAAAAAAGATGTTTCTATGCATGATTTTAAAAGTGATATAAATGTAATTTTCTTTATCATGGATTCTCCTTTATTTCATTTTTTTTGTTATTTTCGTCCCATTATTTTTTGTATTTGTAGTACGACTTTTAGCTAGATAAACTCCGCCCGGTTAGCGCGTGGCGCCTTCGGCGCCAAGGTCGGGAGTTCTTGTTCTTAGTTTTTTTGTAATGATTATTTTTTTCGGGGTGTAGTCCCGCCGTTGCGGGACACGGTTAGCGCGTGGCGCCTTCGGCGCCAAGGTCGGGAGTTCGTGTTCTTGTTTTTTTTGAAATGATTATTTTTTCGGGGTGTAGTCCCGTTTTTAGCGGGATAAACTCCGCCGGTTAGCGCGTGGCGCCTTCAGCGCCAAGGTCGCGAGTTTGTGTTCTTGTTTTTTTTGAAATGATTATTTTTTCGGGGTGTAGCGCAGCCCGGTTAGCGCGCTTCGTTCGGGACGAAGAGGTCGGGAGTTCGAATCTCCCCACCCCGACTAATTATGCAATCCTTTCAAACATATATTTTATTCTCCAATTCTAGAAAGAAATTCTACGTCGGCAGTACTAACGATATTAAAAGAAGATTAAACGAACATAACTTAGGGCAAACTAAATCTACAAAATCCGGTGTTCCATGGAATTTAGTTTTTTCTAAAGATTTCTCTTCTAAATCTGAAGCTATTAACTTTGAAAATAAGATTAAGAAAAGAGGTGCTAAAAGGTTTTTAGATTACTTGCATGAACCCGGTTAGCGCGTGGCGCCTTCGGCGCCAAGGTCGGGAGTTCGAATCTCCCCACCCCGACTAATTATGCAATCCTTTCAAACAT
>CAZRMG010000245.1:0-5056 GCA_964601095.1 uncultured Melioribacteraceae bacterium
TTGGGGCTGTTGTTCATTTAGTTGGCACTCAAAAAGGTGTTACAACAGATAGAAATGGTAATTATGAAATGAAAGATGTGCCAGAAGGAAAACACATTATACAATGCACGTTTATAGGCACAAAACCACAAGTTGATACAGTTGAGATAAAAGGCAATGATAAAGTGATTATAGAAAACTTTATTCTGGAACCAGATCCAACGAAAAAAGTAATCATAACAAAACAAAAGTAAATACTCGTAACACTTTAGAAATGCTATTTTGTAAAACAAAGAAAACGTATAGCCCGCAAATCAAATTACTGTTTTAAACGTTAAGTCTTTTTGTTAATTGATAACGTTGTACTTTTAATTAACATTCTTGTTTTTAGTGCCGGTTATTTTCACTACCGTAATATTCTTTAGAAATGAACTTGATGTTGTCATAATATGGTCTTAAATTTAGTCCTAGATAAAGACAAAATAAGGACGCTAAAATGAAAAACATCCAAGTTGCAAATGATATAATTCCAGTTGGTCAGTTTAAATCCGGTTTGGCTAAATACCTCAAAGAAATCCAAAACAAACGTAATACTTTAATTATCACTCAAAACGGTAAACCTGCTGGAGTATTAATCTCCCCATCAGAATTTGATGAATTGAGACAAACTAAACTTTTCATAGATTCAATTTCACGTGGTTTATCGGATTCCGAAAAAGGAGAAGTGCTCTCAACTTCACAACTCCGAGGTGAATTAAAAAGAATAAGAACCATGAAAGAAAGATGAAAATATTCTGGACAAAAGAAGCATTACTTCGATTGCAGGATATTGAAGAATATATTTCAAGAGATAATCCTGTTGCTGCTATTGAGTTTATTGACGATTTGATTTCTGTTGCAGAAACAATAGTTGATTTTCCGGAGAAGGGCAGAATTGTGCCGGAATTGTCAATTGAAAAAATCCGTGAAGTTTTCCATAAGAATTATCGTATTGTTTATTTGATAAAGAAAAATTCAATAGACATACTTACGGTATTTGAAGGGCATCAACTATTAAAAAGAGAAGAAATATTTAATAGTAAAAAATGAAAAGCGTTGATAATTAAAAGATCAAAAGGGCCACTCTAAACATTGCGGCGTTTTATCAATTGTTGGTTTTACAAAGCGGCATTACTTTCATGAGTAGCATTATTTGTAAAGCCACAATACATCAAATCTATCTTCTTCGGCTTTCTAATTTGCTTTTTAATAACTCGTTGACAATACCCGGATTAGCTTTGCCTTTCGATTCCTTCATTATTTGACCTACGAAAAAACCAAGCACTTTATCTTTACCGCTTAAAAATTCTTCAACTTGTTTTGGGTTTGCATTTAGAATAGACTCTATAATTTCTTCGATAGCAGAAGTATCTGTAATTTGTACAAGATTCTTTTCTTTAACAATTACTTGAGGGTCTTTCCCACTCGAAAGCATTTCTGGGAAAACTTCCTTAGCAATCTTGCCGCTAATAATATTATCATTAATTAGTTTTATCAGTTTGCCAAGGTTTTCCGGCGTAATTCCAAAATCATTTATAGAAATTTTTTGATCGTTGACTACTTTAAGAACGTCAGTCATTACCCAGTTGCTGGCTGATTTGTAATCATTGGTTACTGTAATAACTTTTTCATAATAATCGGCAAGTTCGTGTGATGAAGTAAGAATTTCGGCATCGTAACGCGGGAGACTATAATTTTTAATGAACCGTTCGCGCCGGGCATCCGGCAGTTCCGGCATCCGGGTTTTAATTTCGTTTTTCCATTCTTCGCTGACAATTACGGGCATTAAATCGGGGTCGGGGAAATAGCGGTAGTCATGCGCTTCTTCTTTACTGCGCATCGGGTATGCCTCGCCGAGATCGGCATCCCACAACAATGTTTGTTGAATTACTTTTTTCCCTTCTTCAACTAAATCAATTTGTCTTTCAATTTCGAAATCAATTGCTTTGGCAACATTGCTGAACGAATTCATGTTTTTAACTTCTGCTTTAGTGCCGAGCTTTGTTTCACCTTTTAACCGCACAGAAATATTCGCGTCGCATCTTAAAGAACCTTCTTCCATATTGCCGTCGCAAATGCCAAGGTATGTTAAAATTTGTTTAATCTTTGCAAGATATAGATATGCTTCCTCGGCAGTCCGCATGTCCGGCTCGCTAACAATTTCCATAAGCGGTGTGCCGGTTCTATTCAAATCTATTTTCGTTCCGAAGCCCTGGTCGTGAATCGATTTGCCTGCATCTTCTTCCATGTGAATGCGGGTTACACCTATGTGTTTCGTTGTGCCGTCCTTAAATTCTATTATTACCTTTCCGTGCTCGCAGATTGGTTCTTCATACTGCGATATTTGATAATCTTTAGGAAGATCGGGATAGAAATAATTTTTACGGGCAAAGACCGATCTTTCATTTATAGTGCAATCAAGCGCGAGTCCCATTAAAGTTGTGAATTCAACAACTTTTTTATTTAGTACGGGAAGAACCCCGGGATGACCCAGACAAACGGGGCAAACATTAGTGTTTGGCGGATTTCCGAATTTAGTTGAACATCCGCAAAAGATTTTCGTGTCGGTTAATAATTGCGCGTGGACTTCTAGTCCAATAACAGCTTCGTATTTTTGATTCATTATTCTTCGGAAATGTTTTTGCGAATATAAATATTTTTTTACGTTTCATTTGCATATTTTATATTTATTACATTTTAGCCGCTGGCTTTAATCGCCGGTTATAGAGTTCATTAAAAAAATATTATGAGGAATAGATGAAATTAGATATTTTAATTTTTGCGGCACACCCGGATGACGCTGAATTATCAATGGGCGGAACAATTGCCAAATTAACAAATGCAGGATTGAAAGTGGGTGTGTGTGATTTATCCCGTGGCGAACTTGGAACGCGGGGAACAATCGAAATACGCGCAGAAGAAGCCAAGAAAGCAACCGAGATATTAAAACTTGCTCACCGCGAAAATTTGGGATTCAAGGACGGCAGTATAAAATATAACGATGATTATCTTAAAAAAATTATTACCAGTATAAGGAAATATCAACCGAAAATTATTTTTGCACCATTTCATAACGACCGCCATCCAGATCATACCGGGGCGAGTCAACTTGTAAAAGAAGCAATGTTTTTTGCAGGTCTTCCTAAAATTGTAACAGATGATGATGGTAGGGAGCAACAATCTTACCGCCCGCAAAAACTATTTTACTACATGCAGACGTATGAATTCAAACCAACATTTATTGTAGATATAAGTAAAACATTCGAAACAAAAATGAAAACTGTATTTGCTTACGAAACACAATTCCATAATCCGAATATCGAAGGGCCGGAAACATTTATAAGTCAACCGAAATTTTTGAAATTCTTAGAAGCACGTGCGAGATATTTTGGTTTTAAGATTGGTAAGGATTATGGGGAAGCATTTTATTGTGAAGAAGAAATTGAATACGATTTAATAAATCTTATAAGGGGATAAACATGAAAATCGCATTTCTTGGTACGGGATTAATGGGCGAACCAATGGCGCAGCGTTTATTAGCTGCAGGAAATAAATTGCATGTATTTAATAGAACTACTTTAAAGACTGAAAAACTTTGTTCAAAAGGCGCGGTATTATCTTTCAAGCCAACAGACGCAATTAAGCAATCGGAACTTATAATTACGATGCTTTCGGATTTTTCCGCGGTGTGCGATGTTCTGTGCTGCGGTAAAGAACCGAACTTTAAGGATAAAACCGTTATTCAAATGAGTACTATATCGCCGGATGAAAGTTTATTACTGAAAGAAAGAATCGAATTTTACGAAGGTGAATATTTGGAAGCCCCGGTTCTCGGAAGTATTCCGCAGGCAACAGACGGTTCATTACAGATTATGGTTGGTTCATCTGTAAATCAATACGAAAAGTTCAAACCCGTTTTTGAAATTATGGGCAAGCAAATTGTTCATACGGGTGAAGTTGGAAGCGCTTCTGCAATTAAACTTGCATTGAATCAATTGATTGCAACGACAATGACTTCTTTTAGCATGAGTCTCGGCTATTTAAAAGAAAAACAAGTTGATACAGATAAGTTTATGGAATTACTTCGCGGCAGTTCTTTGTATTCACTTAATTATGACCGCAAACTTTCCAATTTACTAAACCGTAATTTTGACAACACAAATTTTCCGTTGAAGCATTTATTAAAAGATATCAATCTTATTCTTAGCCAATTTTCCAACTCCGGAATCGATACAAAAACAATTGATTCTGTTAAAAGTATTTTAGAAAAATCTATTCAACAAAAACTTGCGGAAAAAGATTATTCGGCATTTTACAATATTATTCATCCCGAAAAATAACTGGGAGTATATTTGATTAAACTGGAGTCACATCAAGTAAAATGGACTGGAATTGTTGCGGGAATTTTATCCTTAATTACTTTTCTTTTGATTGTTGATTTCAGCACCGAAAATTATAATGCAAAATTAGTTGCCGCAATTTCGATTCTCATGGCGGTTTGGTGGATTACGGAAGCCGTTCCTTTATCAGTCACATCGCTAATTCCGATTGTTTTATTTCCCTTATTCGGAGTTGTTTCAGGTTCACAAACAGCAGAAGCATATATGAATTCAACGATTTTTTTATTCATCGGCGGATTCTTAATTGCGATAGCTATGGAAAAGTGGAATCTTCACAAAAGAATTGCGCTTAAAGTTGTAAAAATATTCGGTACAGGTCCGTCAAAAATTATACTTGGATTTATGATTGCTGCCGGTTTTTTATCAATGTGGATTTCGAATACCGCAACATGTTTGATGATTTTACCAATTGGTTTAGCGATCATATATAAAGTTGAAAATGAATTTGGTGCAGAAAGAAGTAAAAATTTTTCAAAATCTTTAATGCTTGCTTTGGCTTACGGCAGTTCTATCGGCGGGATAGGGACATTGATCGGAACACCGCCGAATTTGATTTTTCAAAGGATGTATGCGATAAATTTTCCCGATAACGATCAAATAAAATTCGGCGAATGGATGATATTCGCAGTTCCTCTTGC
>CAZRMG010000246.1:0-5045 GCA_964601095.1 uncultured Melioribacteraceae bacterium
AGTTTCATCATTTATTGTTTTGACGATAATTTTTTTGGAACCTTCCAAAGAAGGGTTATCATTTACAGTAAGTTCAATTGTTTTATCAGCCAATCCGGCAAATGCTTCCCAAGGCGCTTTTGATATACTCAACGGTTCACCGTTAACAGCAAGTATGTAATCGCCCGTTTTAATTTTTAAACCGGGAGTTAAAAGAGGAGAACGAACTTCATTATCCCAAGGAGCGCCGGTGACAATTTTTTTAATTCTATACGCGCCGTTTACAATTTCCCAATCGATGCCGAGGTAGCCTGTATTTTTATTTTGCGCTTCTTCTGTATCACCCCCGCCCCTGTAAGTATGAGAGGCACTTAGTTCCGAAATCAATTCACCAATCACAAAATTAACATCCCAACGTGTTACACAATTGTCTATTAATTTGCCGTAATGTTCGCGCATTTTTTCCCAATCAACGCCGTGCATATTGGGATCGTAAAAAAAGTCTCTTTCCAACCGCCACACGTCTGCAAAGATTTGTTTCCATTCTGCTTTCGGATCAACTGTCATTTCAATTTGATCCGTCGGCATTTTCTTGTCTAGCTTTTGATTTTCTGCAATATCAACAACAGAATAACTATTCGATTTACCGATTAAGATTTTTTTACCGTCGGCGCTAACTTCAAACATATCGGCGTCATCGACAATCTTTTTTTCTTCGCGTTTTTCAAGATCATAAAAATAAACAGGTCTTTGTTTTCCATCCGATCCTGAATTTGGCGGTTTGTGATAAACTAATTTTCCCGATACTGCCTGAATTTTTCCGATATTACCTGCGGCAACCGGAAGCAATTCCAATCTACCCTCAAAATTGTCGATTGTAATTTTCACATCTTTTAATTTCTCTTTGTCCTTTTCATCTTTTTTATCTTTTGAATCATCTTTCTTCGCGTCTTTGTCGTCATTTTTCACATCGTCTTTCTTCACTGCGGTTGTATCGTTCTTTGGTGCGAGAGGAGAAACTTCATCTGTGTTTAGTGTAACTATTGCTATGTTAGTGCTGTTGGGGTAAATCCAAGTATTGTCAACATCAGAATAAACAGGCGTAAATGTTCTGTTCGTTGAGAAGTATAAATATTTTCCATCGGGGTCAAAGGATGGGCCGAAATCATTATAGAAACCCGACGTAACTTGGTAGGATTTTTCTTCTTTTACATTATATAGAAATATTGCGCCGCTACGGTTATTAAGATCTCTTGCATAAGCAAGCCACTTATTATCCGGCGACCAGCTAACGCTGAAGTTTCTTAATCCGCCTTCGTACAAGCCGCCGCATTTATCAACTTTATATGTTTTGTTTTTATCGATATCATAAATAAATACCTGCATTGCCTTGTCTACAAATGCCAGCATTTTGCTGTTTGGCGACCAATATAATCGGTATCTATAACCGGGACCATAAGAAGTTAATTTTTTTTCGGAATTTGGTTTTTCAAGATCGAGCAGTGTTAGTTCGTACTCGCCGGATTTATCACTCCAATAAGCTGCATATTTTCCATTCGGCGACCATGCGGGATATCTTTCTGCCGAGCCTGAAGATTTTGTAAGATTTATTATTGCACCGTTTTCTGCCGGAATAGAAAAAACCTCTCCGCGTGCTTCAACCAAAGCGCGTTTTCCATCGGGAGAAATTGAACCGCTTTGAATTAATTTAGAAACGTTTTCAACTCGCGGCATCATTGTAATTCCGTCGGTAACAACAGTAACTTTTACTTCACGGTATTTTTCATCATTCAAACCAAGAAGATAGAGTTTGCCGCCGGTTTCAAACACAATTTCGGATGAGCCGAGAGAGGGGAAACGTATATCATAATCAGAAAATTTTGTGAGTTGTTTTTTTTCTTTTGTTGTTAAATCATAACTCCAAATGTTTGCGCGATTTTCAGCACCCTGATCTGAAAGGAAATAAATTTTATTTCCAAACCACATCGGGAATTCATCGTTAGCGCTGCTGTTTGTAATTTGTTCTGAGGATTTTTTATCTAAATCGAAAATCCAAATATCGGCGTTCATTCCGCCGCGGTATCTTTTCCAAGTTCTGAATGCTCTTGTCTTTGGTGTGTATGCAACTTTTTTACCATCGGGTGAAACTGATGCCATTTCGCCGTATGGAATTACTAATTTTTCCGGTAAACCACCGGTAGAAGATACTTTATAAAACTGGTTGAATCTTTGTTTACCGCTTTCCATTGAGGATGCAAACAAAATTTGTTTCCCATTAGGATACCAATCGATTAATCTATCGGCCATTCCATGGTTTGTTACTCTAACCGGTATTCCGCCTTTTGACGGCATTACATAAATATCGGTATTGCCGTCATAGTTGGCATTGAACGCAATTTGAGAACCGTCGGGTGAAAATTTTGGAAATAATTCCTGACCTTGCGGTGAGCTTAATTTTACAGCATTACCGCCCTCTTTTGCTACAATCCATAAATCGCCGCCGTAAGAAAATACTATTTGAGTAGCAGATACATCCGGGTTCTGCAGCATTTTTGCGCCGATTTGTGCTGTTAAGTTTGATGTTAAGCAAATGAGTAAAATTAGGTGGGCAAGTGAAAATAACTTTTTCATAAAACCTCTCAATTAGTGAAAAGAATTGACACTACTTAGACGATTTAAAATGTGTTTTGGATGTGAATAGGTAAAATATTTATGATTTTTAATAAGTAATATAAATCAACTAACATATTAATAAAGCGGAGACAACGGCGTCCAGCTAAGTCCGCCGTTTCGGTTCGTTAAACCCGGTCTCCAATTTTTTGCCGGTATAATAGTTAAATACTAAGTTGAATTTACGCTTTATTTTTTTAGATTGTTATACACATCTTCAATAAAAATCCGGAAAGGTAAATATGAAAAAGGAAACCGGTACAGAGGAATTGATTGTAGATAAAGATTTACGCAACAATATTCGCGAACTTGGATTTATACTCGGCAAAGTTATAATAGAACAAGAGGGCGTTAAAGTTTATAATATTGTTGAAGAGTTAAGAAAAAACACAAAATACCTGCGGGCTGTAGGACAGATTAAAGAAAAAAATAAAGTCATAAAAATAGTTGATAACCTTGACGAGAAAACAGCACAAAAAATAGTTAAGGCATTTTATATTTACTTTCTTCTAGTTAACGCTGCAGACGAAGTGCATCAAATAAATCAACAGAAAATAAAAGGCATAACCGATGGCTCCATAGATTCGTTGGTAAATTACTTGGAGGACTTTAGAATACCGAATGAAAAAATTCAAAATATTTTGGACGGAATAAATATAACGCTTGTTTTTACTGCTCACCCTACGGAAGCGACAAGGCAAACGGTTCTTCGCCGACTTCTTGAAATAAATCGGCTTCTGCTAAAAAAGGAATCGGTAAAACAAGATAAGTACAAAGAAAATATTCTTAATCAGGAAATCTATGCGGCAATAACTCTGCTTTGGCAGACAGACGAAATCCGCTCGCGAAAAATTACGATTAAGGATGAAGTCCAAAGAGGAATGTTTTTCTTCAAAGAAATTCTTTATAACATAATCCCGGAATTCTATTCTTACTTAAACTATAAGCTTAACACTGAGCTTAAATTTTATAAACATATTCCTGCTGTTATAAAATTTGGAAGTTGGATGGGCGGTGATCGAGACGGTCATCCTTTTGTTACTCCCGATGTAACAAAAGAAACTTTGTTTACTCATAAAAAAAACATAATAGAGCTTTATCAAAGAGACTTAAACTTCTTATATAAAAAACTAAGCTCTTCTGTTCGGATGGTAAAAGTTGAGCCGGAAGTGCTTTTATTAATAAAGGGAAACAAGAAGTTGTTTATTAAAAACAGCGCATCAATATTCAATAAAAATGCTAATGAAATTTATAGAACGGCATTACAAGTGATGTCGATAAAATTACACAAGGCGCTTAAACAAGAAAAGTATTGTTATGAAAACGAAAATGAATTTAAAAAGGATTTGATAAAAATTTATGAAAGTCTTACTAAAAACAAAGCTAAAGAAATTGCCGATACATTTGTGCTGCCGGTGATTTACAAAGTTGAAACATTCGGTTTTCATTTGGCTTCTTTGGATTTACGACAAAACGCAGAATTGCTTAGAAACGGGATGAACGAAATTTGCAAGATAAACGGTATATGTAAAAATTATGCGGATCTGGATGAAAATACCAAGCAGGAAATACTTATTAGAGAAATTAAAAACCCGCGCCCTCTACTTGGAAATGTTTCGAAATTAAGTTCGGTAACAAAACAAGTGTTGGAAGAAATTGAAACAATCAAATGGGCAAATGAAAATATTTCGGCAAAGGGCACACACGATTATATTATAAGTAACTGCAGTTATGCAAGTGATGTTTTAACAGTTTTGTTGTTTGCAAAGGAAACCGGAGTTATTAAATTTAATCGTAACGGGATTTCCGAATCATTAATAAATATTCTCCCTCTCTTTGAAACGATTGATGATTTACACAATTCCTCGTCAATCATGGAAAAACTTTTTGATCATAAAATATATGTTGACCAGATTAATAAAAGAAACAACACGCAGCATATAATGCTTGGTTATTCGGATAGTAATAAAGACGGGGGCATATTTTCTTCCAATTACGAATTATATAAAGCACAGGTTAGATTAAAAAAACTTTGCGAAAGAAAAAATATTAATGTAATACTATTCCACGGACGCGGCGGATCAATATCGCGCGGTGGCGGACCGGTATTCCAATCATTATTATCGCAGCCGAAAGGAACGATCGGGGGTAAAATAAAAATAACGGAACAGGGCGAAATGATTTCTTCAAAATACTTAATGCCTGAAATAGCAAAAAGAAGTTTAGAGTATGTTGCGTCGGCAGTAATGCGTGCACGGGTTCGAGCGTTGTACGGTAAAGATTCCGAGTTGCTTTCAAATCACTCAAAACTTTTTGATAAGATTTCCGAGTATTCATTTCAATATTACAGGGCACTTGTTGAACAAGATTGTTTTTATAAATATTTCAGAACCGTA
>CAZRMG010000247.1:0-5043 GCA_964601095.1 uncultured Melioribacteraceae bacterium
GCAATAGCATCAAAGATAAATGAAACCGGCGCTGCTTTAATTGGTGCGGATATGATTTTAAAAAACGGTAACGTAATAAATAAAACAGGAAGTGCTACGCTTGCAACTGTGTGTAAATATAATTCAATACCCTTTTATGTTGCGGCTGATGCAAATAAATTTTCGCGCAAAAATAAATTTGAACAAAAAGAAATGCCGCACGAAGAAATTTGGCGGCATTCAAATTCAAAAATAAAAATCAAGAATTTTTATTTTGAAGAAATAGATAAAAAATTTATTTCGAAAATATTTACGGCTTAGCCCGTTCAATCTCTGTTAATAATTGTTGAGCATCTTCGGCAACTTGTTGTCCGGGAAATTTCTTAATAGCTTCCTGCAGTTGTTTTTTAGCAAGAGACATATCTCCTTTTGCATGTGCTATTATTCCAAGATTATAAACCGCGTATTGATCATTAGGATTAATTGACAACATTTTTCTTGTGTATTCTTCGGACTTGTCAAGATTTCCACCATTAAAATGCAAAAAAGTCAAATCGAGAAGAACATCCATTCTTTTCGATCCCTTCTTTAAAATGTCTTCTAAAATAGTAATTGCTTTTTCAGGTTGATGAGCCATCGCAAGCATATCGGAATATTGTTTTGCTTTTGCAGTATCGGAAGGATTTTTTTCATATTCCGAAGCTAATTCTTCCAAACGTTTTTTAGCTTCGCTTTTTACATTTGACGAAGCCGGATCGCCCATATTTCCCATTCCTTTATGAATATCGTCATCCGGCATTTGTCCCATTGAATTTTGTGGAATCGATTCTTCTGTATCATTATTTGAAAAAAGAACAAATGCTGCTATAAAAGCAACAAACACTCCAAGGTAAATATATATTGGTTTTACTTTCATTTTATCTCCATGATATCAAAATATGTGTGTCAAAATTAAACCTTTTTTCCTAAAAAAAATTATAAATCAAGGATAGCAAAAACAATGTATGATTTATCAAAATAACCTTTTCGTGAACTTATTTTTCAAAATATTAGTTATTCAGATAGTATGTCTATATAGGCATTCATAAATCAAAGGTAAAAAAATGAAAAAGTTAACGGCTAAAGAAGATTTAGAATTAAAGCAAAAATATACAGATTTTGAAAATGAAGCTATTCCACATCTAGATGCTCTCAAATCATTTGCACTTAAAATGACAAATGATTTGGATGAAGCTGACGATTTGGTTCAAGATACAATGTTAAAAGCATTCCGCTTTTTTGATAAATTTGAAAAAGGTACGAATTGTAAAGCATGGCTATTTCAGATAATGAAAAATTCTTTTATCAACAATTACCGGAAAGTTTCGAAAGAACCCAATAAAGTTGATTATGAGGATATACAAAATTTTTATGAAACCGTTAAGCCGGATGATATTAAATCTCAACATTTTGAAGGCGATGCATTTAGTAATATTCTTGACGATGAAATCATAGATGCTCTTTCAAAATTACCTGATGATTTTAGAACCATTGTGTTCTTAAGTGATATTGAAGGTTATACTTATGATGAAATAGCTGATTTTATGGATTGTCCCATCGGAACTGTGAGATCACGCCTTCATAGGGCAAGAAAAATGTTGTATTCATTACTTTATTCATATGCTTCGGATAAAGGTCTTGTTTCATTTAACAAAAAATTGCAATTAAACAAAACCGTTAAAAACCGGGAATTTTCTCTATCATAAATAATTTTCACAACTTTTAGTGAAAGTTTAAGTCTAATTACCCGTGATTCTGAAAAAAATGATAGACAATTTCCAAACAATTACATATTTTTGGCGGTGAAATTTAATAGAACATATCATACATCTTCTGCTAAGTATAAAGAGATAGCTCTTTTAAGGCACTTCTCAACAATTAGAAGCAACAAATAAATAGAGAGGCATATAAATTTAGATGATGAGATTATCTCATTAATGGAACTATAATGTATTTAAATCGGTTAAATTTCACAATTAAACTAATATTTTGATAATAATAGAAGGAGTGATGCAGATTTGAAGATAACGAAGCAATTCACAAATCGTGAAAGTAAATCTTTGGATCAGTACCTTCAGGAAATCGGAAAGGTTGACCTTTTAACTCCCGATGAGGAGATCGAATTAGCCATCCGGATTAAAAAAGGTGATAAATTTGCGTTGGATAAACTAACCAAGGCAAATTTAAGATTCGTAGTTAGTGTTGCAAAACAATATCAAAACCAAGGTTTACCTCTTGGAGATTTGATTAACGAGGGAAATCTTGGATTAATCAAAGCCGGTTTACGTTTTGATGAAACCCGCGGATTTAAGTTCATTTCCTACGCAGTTTGGTGGATTCGTCAGTCTATTATGCAGGCAATTGCGGAACAATCAAGAATGGTTCGTTTGCCTTTAAACCGTGTTGGCGCTCTCAATAAAATGGGCAAAGCCCTTAGCCAATTGGAACAAGAATATGAGAGACGACCTAGCCCGGAAGAAATAGCTACTCAGCTCGATATGGACGTTTCAGACGTTACCTACGCAATGCAAATAGCAGGACGCCATGTTTCTATGGATGCACCGTTTGCACACAGCGAGGACAGCAATAACAGTCTTTTAGACGTTATGCCGAACGAAGACCAGCCAACACCTGATCATTTATTAATGAAAGAATCTTTGAAAGCCGAAATTGAAAGATCGCTCTCAACTTTAACGGAAAGAGAAGCGGAAGTAATACGTCTTTATTTTGGTCTTGGCAAAGAACATTCATTAACTCTTGAAGAAATCGGTGAAAAGTTGAACCTTACCCGCGAACGCGTAAGACAAATCAAGGAGAAAGCTTTGATAAGATTACGCCATTCTTCTCGCAGTAAAAACTTAAAAGCATATTTAGGATAAAAATAAAAGCCGTTCTAAGAACGGCTTTTTTATTAGACTTCCCTTCTTTAATTCTTTCCCGCTTCATTATATTTGTAAAAAATATTTATGGAATTATGAACGATAAAACAAATCACTTTGAAAAATTCAGAGCCAACATAATTGGCATTGATAAAACATTTATAAGTCCGTTTGGAGAGAAGAAAATTGTTTATGCAGATTGGATTGCAAGCGGCAGATTATATAAACAGATTGAAGAAACAATACTGAATAAATTCGGTCCGTTTGTAGGCAATACGCATTCGGAATCTTCTGTTACCGGAACGTCTATGACAATGGCTTACAAAGAAGCGAAGAACATTATTAAAAAACATGTTAATGCCGGCGAAAAGGATGTTCTGCTTTTTGCGGGTTTCGGAATGACGGCGGCTGTTAATAAATTTCAAAGAATACTCGGTTTGAAAGTCAGCGAGCAGCTACAAAAATATACAAACATTCCCGAAGACGAGCGCCCGGTTGTTTTTTTAACACATATGGAACATCATTCCAATCAAACTTCGTGGCTCGAAACAATTTGCGATGTGGTTGTAATTGAGCCGGATGATTCCGGTTTAATAAACATCGAACATTTTGAACAACTTCTAAAACTTTATCAAAACCGTCATTTGAAAATCGGTTCTTTTACCGCCGCATCCAATGTTACCGGAATACAACCGCCGATTAAACTGCTTTCCAAAATGATGCACGATTACGGCGGAATTTGTTTTGTTGATTTTGCAGCTGCCGCACCATACGTAGATATTAATATGCATCCTGAAAATAAAGATGAAAAACTCGACGCGATTTTCTTTTCACCTCATAAATTTCTTGGCGGACCCGGTACATCTGGGGTTTTAATTTTTGATTCCAAACTTTATAATAGAGCCGTACCCGATAATCCCGGCGGAGGAACTGTAGATTGGACAAATCCTTGGGGCGGCCATAAATATATTGAAGATATTGAACTGCGAGAAGACGGCGGCACACCCGGCTTTCTTCAGGCAATAAAAACTGCTTTGTGCATTAAACTAAAAGAAGAAATTGGTGTTGAAAATATTCTTCACCGCGAACATGAGCTTCTAGAAATTGCTTTTTCTCGGTTTGAAAAAATTCCTTCTCTTCATATTCTTGCACAAGAAAGCAGAAAACGGCTTGGCGTTATTTCTTTTTATGTAGAAGATATTCATTATAATCTTATGGTAAGAATTTTAAATGACCGTTTCGGAATTCAAATGCGCGGCGGTTGTTCATGCGCAGGAACTTACGGGCATTATCTTTTACATGTTGACCCGACACGTTCAAAACGAATTACCGATAAAATCACTCATGGTGATCTTTCCGAAAAACCCGGATGGGTGCGTTTTTCACTTCACCCGACAATGACAAACGACGAGCTCGATTTTATTTTGACCGCAATAGAAGAAGTAATTAAAAATATTAAAGAGTGGTCGAAAGATTATACGTATTCATCAAAAACAAACGAGTATTACCATAATTCGCAAAACGGCAGCGAGTTTACTGAAATAAAAAGATGGTTTGAAATATAGATTTCAAACCATCTTTAATTTCCCTCTTGTTGAAAATAAAAATATTTCAGCAAGTTGCTTTAAAAGCTTCGTGGAACTCAACATTACCCTTCGGTATTTCATCATAAAACGGAAGGACAAGAAAAACTTCCTGCGGAATTCCATCGTGAACTAAAGTGGGTATATTTTTAAAACCAAAGTATTTATAATAATTGGGATCGCCAACAAGAGCGCATCCTTTGCTGCCTATATTTTTAAGAATAGATAAACCCTCATTAATAAGCGCTTTGCCTATTCCCTTCTTTTGGTATTCAGGTAAAACCGATACCGGGCCAAGTCCGTGCCAGTTTTCTGTTCCGTCCGAAATTTTTATTGGAGAGAATGCAACATGTCCAACAATCTTACCATCAATTTCTGCAACCAAAGAGATAGTCAATGCACCTGCTTGACGCAATGCAGTTATAATAAATTGTTCGGTTTTCTGACTTATCTCAACTTTCTCAAAAGCCATTTTAGTTACTTCGGAGATTACTTCAATATCTTGTACGGTATATATTCAAACTTAGTTGAAATTCAGTTTTAGAAAAAGAGACTCCCAATAA
>CAZRMG010000248.1:0-4768 GCA_964601095.1 uncultured Melioribacteraceae bacterium
CGATAAGTACAGTCCACAATCCTTGCCATGTATTTCTTAAATATTGTTTCATAATTTTTTCAAAAGTTATCAATTAAGATTTCTCAATCGTCCCGAATAATTTTTCGTGACTCTTTCGAAATAACAATAAACAATTTTATAACTCGTTTTGTGAATTAGCAATAAACATTTATGAAAAACATAATATTTCAATAAAGAACAAAGGGAACGCAGACCCACTTCGACTTGTGTCTTTAGCGAGGCGAATTTTTATGATGATTATGATTCGTTATGATAAAACTAAATCTGTGCAAATCTTAAATAATCATAATAATCAGTGTTCTATTCTTTCATAAAAATTAATTCACACAACTGGTTGTATTATTTCCGTTGAATCAAATTTCATTTCTAAAACTGCATAAACTATATTCGCTAAAACAAATTCGGCAATTACATGCAAAACATCTGTTCAAGAATTCTATTTATTGTTCTATTAATATCCCCGATTACAATAACAAATGCGCAAACAGAAAGGGAAGTCTTCAATTTAGTTTTGGATCAAAGTTCCAAGCCAATAGAAAATTTTAAGGGATTTGGCGTTGAGTGGGATTCCCGCGCTTATAATCAAAATGGAGTAACGCAAAAAGATTTCCAGGTTATCGGCGAGCGTATTAAATGGATGGATATTCCTATAGTTAGAATTATGATGCAGACTAAATGGTGTTTTAGCGAATCAACAGGTTATGATTGGGACAACGACGATATGAATGCATTGTACAGGCATCTCAATTTTTGTAAACAAAACAACATTGAAGTTTTGTTGACCGATTGGGGAGTTGAAGTAGATTGGCTTGCAGTTGACGGAATAACAAGAACAGACGATAGTTTATACGCAGAAGTTATCGGAACATATCTCGATTATCTTATCAACAAAAAAGGATTTACCTGCATAAAATATTTTTCGCTTGTAAACGAACCGAACTATGAAGTGGGTAATTTTGAAAGATGGCGCAACGGTTTCGAAAATGTTTATAATGTTTTGATAGACAAAGGATTGGACAAAAAGATTAAACTGACGGCGCCGGGGCAAAGTAATAACAAAGAATGGTTTTTTGATACCGTTGATGAAGCGCGTTTTGCCGTGGATATTTACGATGCTCATCTTTATGCGTGGAAAGAAAAAACAATAATTGGTGAAGTGAATACCGAGTTAAAAGAACTTTGGGATTATGCAAAATCAATAGATATTAATATTGATAGAAAACAATTTTTTGTAACCGAAGCGGGAATGCGCGACGGGCAGTCGGCAAACATTAGTCTGGAAATAGATAATTATTATTACGGCGTGTTTATGATGGACTATGCAATTCAAGCTCTTCACTCCGGTGCAACAGCCGTACTTGCGTGGATGCTTGATGATAATTCACATCCCGAATTTCAATGGGGATTATGGAAAGACAAAAAGAACGGAATGCAATTACGACCGTGGTTTTTTACTTGGTCGTTATTAACAAAATTATTTCAGCCCGGCAACTATATTTACAGACTCAGGCCGAGGTCAATACAATTAAGGGCGTTGGCTTCAAAAAGCAAAAACGGTAACAATAATACATGGTCCTTTTGCCTCGTAAATGTTGGAAACGACACGGCCGCGTTCTCAATCAAAGTTGACGGTGAGAAAACGTATAAATTTTATAAGTATTTATATAACGAAACAAATAGAAAAGTTGACGATCGGGGTTTCCCATCGCCGGATTCCCAAATAGAAATAAATCTAAATACGGGCAGAGAAATTATGGTGCCCGGTAATTCGGTTGTATTTATTACTTCAAAAAAATGATTTTGATATCTCAACTTGTTAAAGGAGATGATTATATGAAAATGAAATTTGTTTGTTCAATTGTGATTGCTTTTGCAATAATCGCTGCATGTTCGAAGACAAAAGAATATCCTCAGCTATCTTATAAATACGTAGCTCACAACTTTCAATACGGTAATTGCGATACAATTGATTTTGAGTGTGTTGAAATAAAAATTAAAACTGTAGAACTATCCGCTGACACTTCACCTGGAATAAAAGATTCAATCGAGAAGAAAGTAAATAATTTTATACTTTCGGCAACAATAGGTGAAACCGGATATAATTCTTTGGAAGAATTACGGGACTCATTATTTGAAAATTATAAAGCGATTAGAATTGAAATCCCCGATATGCGGATTGGTTACGGTTTGGAAAGAAACGTAAAAATAGAAACAGATACGCTCGGAATATTAGCGATGGAATTTTTTGAATACACATTTTACGGCGGTGCACATCCTAATTCATCAACAACATTTTCAAACATTAATCTTGAAAACGGCAAAGAAATAAATATTGATGAAATACTTATTGATGGATTTGAAGATGAAATCAATAAAATCGGTGAAAGAATATTTAGACAAGCTAAGCAACTTAAACCGGATGAAGATCTTCAGGAAGCAGGCTTTTGGTTCGAGGGAAGCGTGTTCAAACTAAATGATAATTTTATAATTACAAAAACGGGATTAAAGTTTTTCTTGAATCCATATGAAATAGCGCCTTATGCTTATGGTACAACAGAAATATTTATTAACTATTCCGATCTAAAAAATTTAATTAAGATAGGCGAACCACTAGAAAGATTTTTGAAATAATATGTATTGCAGGTTTTATTTTTTCAAATTAATTAAATACTCATCTTTCTAGATCATCGCAAAACAATTATCGTCATATAATATGTGCCCGTTGATTTTGTCTCAACGCCTGAACTATCATTTTCATCCAATTTTCGGAAAATTATTTTTTTTTGATTTCAACAAGAATTCTATTGAAAAAGAAAATTAAATAAATTAAGTTAAAACCAGTTATTGCTGTTATAGTTTTCAAAACATCATCATTTTGTACTACTTATCAATACGATTGTTGATTAATAAAATAAATAGATGATATCAGTAGTTAAGCATCTCAACAAAAGTAAAAGCAAGCCCAAATTATTAGATGAAATAAGAAGACATCTGAGAAGCCGTTATTACAGTCGGAAGACAGAAGAGGCATATATAAAATGGATTCGTGATTTCATAATTTTTAGCGGTAAAATTCACCCGGCAAAATTAGACAGAACCCATGTTGAAAAGTATTTAACGCATCTTGCGGTTGACAAGCAAGTGGCAGCGGCGACGCAAAATCAAGCACTTTGCGGAATTGTCTATCTATATAAGAATTTTCTTGAAAAAGATTTTGGATGGTTGGAAGATGTTGTACGCGCAGCCAATAAAAAAAAGCTGCCTGTTGTTTTTACAAAGACTGAAGCATTAAGTATAATTGATAATATGGAAGATAGTACAAAGTTGATAGTATCTTTACTTTATGGAAGCGGGTTAAGATTGAATGAATGCCTTCACTTAAGAATTAAGGATGTCGATTTTGAATATAAAAGTCTGACAATCAGGGATTCAAAAGGTGAGAAGGATAGAACAACTGTATTGTCTCAGAAACTAATTCCGGAATTAAAGAAGCAGATAGAAAATGTGGGCATATTACATCAAAGAGATTTAGCAAGAGGAAAAGGTGCAACAACATTACCGTATGCGCTAAGTAGAAAATATCCCAATGCATCAAAAGAGTTTGGGTGGCAATACGTGTTTCCGGCTAATAAATTTATTAAAGATTCAGTAAGCGGATTAATTTATAGGCATCATATACATGATTCGACTATACAAAAAGAAATAAAGAGAGCATTGCAAAAAACGGGAATTCACAAACCTGCATCGGCGCATACTTTCAGACACAGTTTTGCAACACATTTATTAGAAGCGGGATATGATATAAGAACAATACAGGAACTTTTAGGCCACAAATCCGTGCGTACAACAATGATATATACACATGTAATTGAGAATTTGCACGGGGTTCGAAGTCCTTTAGATTAGTGTATTATTTAGATTTTATTTCCATATTACAAATTATTAATGGGAATTATAAAGAACAGAAATTGAGTTATTTACATACTTTCTAAGTAATTAATCGTGATTAATACAAAGTGGTTGTAATTATCACGAATTTAAATCACAATAATATTTTTTATAGATACTTGTAGATTCTTTATAAGTATATGTTAAAGTGATTTTTCAAATGCCGTAAAATTGGCATTCAGTTTTTTGTTTCAAATGTGGCAAAGCATTCATAAAAGTTAAATCGCTGTTCATGTTTGTTCTTTAAATATTGTTAATTACAAATTATTCAAATCGCTTCTGGCTTCTTTCTTTTAAGGTAATTTGTACAAAACAGTAAAACCAAAATTGTTGTTCTGTTTTTGTGCCATAAATCCAATAGCAAAGGGGGTAAAATCTAAGGTGTCGGTTACCTAAATTGTACTAAAATTAGGTAGCAAAACTTAGTTATTAAAATCGTTCTTCTAAACTAAAAGTGTACTGAAAAAATAATTTGTAATTCAAAGTAATATTTAAGATTTTGCAATTGTGCTCAAGGGGTAAAATTAAATTTCTAAATATTATACTTCTACGGGTTGTACCAAAGAAATCATAGTTAAAACAAGATAAATAGATAAACACTTTAACCAGCACTACAAGCAGACCGCGTCTTCGACTCGGTCTGTAAGGTTGTTTTATTCATAGTATTTCAGAGTAGAGTTAACCTTTAAAGTGTGACTGAATAAACGGAGTATTTTAAAGAAATCAAAAGTGTTGTATTTCAGACCGTCATTGCTTTTATGGGCGGCGCTTTAATTGCAACGTCGTTAGGTGTAAAAAT
>CAZRMG010000248.1:4778-5033 GCA_964601095.1 uncultured Melioribacteraceae bacterium
CGTTATACGTTTACGTAAAATGAATGGATTATTAACATTGTTTTATTTCTTTTTCTTCTTCCATTTGTATAAGAAACTGTGCAGTTGAATGTTACAATGTACTCTTAAAAAGAAATGGTTGCTCTTGTAATTGAAAGAAATCGTTTTGTAACTTCAAAATTGTATTCGACGACAGCATATAGACAAAAGGTATTTACTTATATTAAATAAATATGGACATTTCTTTACTATTCAGCATATTTCTATTGCTTAAAC
>CAZRMG010000249.1:0-5018 GCA_964601095.1 uncultured Melioribacteraceae bacterium
TGCCATCATAACAGCCAACGCCTGTTGATCATTAAAACATACAATTGCCGTCGGATAATCTTCACGTTTTTTGTTTTCGAAATAAGCCAAGGTTTTGCCGTAACTTTCTTCATGAACCGAGCCGATTGAAACAATCATATCTTTGTTAAAAATTAACGGACTCTCGCTAAACGCATGTCTAAAACCTTCAATTCTTTCTTGGGTGTGAGATGATTTTGGAGGACCCGCAAAATGAACAATCTTTGTATGTCCACTTTCAATTAAATATTTCACAGCTCTTTTAATAGCTTTGATATTATCGATAGCTACAACATTAGCTTGAATGCCCTTAACATCTTCAAGTAGAACGAATGGATAATTAATCATTTTGAGCTTAAACAGATGTTCAATTTCTGCCGTGCCTTCAATAATCGGCGCAATAATTGTTCCTTTAATATCTTTAGTTGAAAATAAATGTGAAAACTTTTTTTCGCATTCGTGATCATTTTCGGAACTAGTTATTACAACAGAATACCCCTTACTGTTTGCGTATTCTTTAACACCGGTTGCTATTGATGTATAAAATGGATAATTCAAATCTTTTATTATTATTCCGATACTTTTATCTTTGTTACCGTTTTTTAGATTCCTTGCAACGCCCTTCGGTCTAAAATTAAGCTCCTTCATAATTTCTAATATGTGGTCTCTCGTGGCTGGCTTAACTGAATTTTTTGCATTTATTACTGCCGATACGGTTCCTTTCGATACGCCTGCTTTTTTAGCGACTTCAACAATGGTTATTCTTTTCATTAAAATCTCCGGCATCCTTTGTGAAATGCCATTATTAAAACGGTATGATTTTTTATTGAACTAAAAATATTTTATAGATTCCGTAAAATCAATAAAAATATATGCGTGTCAACTTCATGCATATAATTGAATTGAAATCAACAGTTTACTTCAAGTGGAATGCTTTGGTGTTTATTTCTTTTTTAAATACCGGAAATAATCTAATTATAATATCCTAAAAAATCTTGGAAAGCTTGATTTATTTTTTTCAAATTCCATGCGTTTCATTCTACTTAATTGTAGAATATTGGAATGAAACCAAACTAAATTATTGCAACTTAATTTATTTCTTATTTAGAATTATTTTCATAATTTCGACCCATAAAACTGTGCCTGCTATTCAAAATTTCTACGGTTTGGTATTCGAAAAAAATTTTCAAATTGAGATTGGCTGCATTATGAGTGAAAAATACAATTTACTTATCGTAGAAGACGACGCACTTTCACTAAAATTTTATCGACTGTATTTATCACGGTTTTTCAATTTATCTTTGGTAGAAACTGTTGATGAATTTTACGCGGCAATTAATTCTGAAATTAAGTTCGATGTTGTACTTATGGATATTTCATTGAGAGATGAAAAAGACGGATTGCAACTTACTAGTGAGCTTAGAGCAAGTGAAAAATATAAAAACTGCCCCATTCTAGCTTTAACCGCAAATATTTTTGTTCAGGACGAAATTGCTGCCTATAAGGCAGGAATTACAAAATTCCTGCGCAAACCAATCGATAATCACGTTTTACTCCATGAATTGCACGGAGCTGTAATTGAAAGCTTGAAATAAGCTTTTCTTCATCTTTTCTTTGAAGAAAATAAATTTCTATACTACAAAATTTTACACTCCAAAATTTTCTTAAAAACGAATATTTTTGTATTTTTAATAAGATAAAAACATTCTTTGCTCTCGATTAAAAGGATATAATATGAGTTTTGAAGGAATAAGTACAATTGATGAAGTTTCCAACTTAAAGATTAGGTTCACGCAATTGTTTGGTGATTCTGGCAATTCCAAAATTGTTGTTGCACCTGCAAGTTTAATTCTTCTTGGCGATCACACGCATTACAATCAAGGATGTTTAATTTCTGCAACGGTAAATAAATATAGAATCATACAAATTAGAAAGCGCAACGATAAAACTATAAACATTGCTTGTGTTGATTCAACTGATTACAATATGAAAAGCTTTTCTCTTCTCGAACTTGATTCGGTTGAAGAGCAAACATATCCTGTGTTAACAAGTTTAATAAAAATTTTGCGCGAAGAAAGATTAATCTCTTCCGGTTTTGATTGCATGATTTATTCATCCATTCCCGAATGTATAGGAATTGGTTCAATCTCCGCCTTGGAAATGGGGTTTATTACTGCGTTAAAAAAAGTATTCAAATTGGCTATCGATGTAAACGAAACATTTGCAATCATTCGTAAAAACGAATTAAAACTTCTCGGAAAAATTTCCAACAAAGCTCATTTCCATAATTTAAAATATGCAAAAGAAGATAAACTGTTATTTGTAGATTTAAGAACTCTTGAGCACAAATACATTTCTTTAAACGGTGTTTCCTTTAATATTGTTGTTTGCGATACGGGAGAAAAAATTATTAATTCCCAGGAAACTTGCAATGAAAGAATAACTGAATGCGAAGTCGGTGTTAAAGGACTGAGATTGTACATCTGGGGAATTAAGAATTTGAGAGATGTGGAATTAGATTTCTTGATAAAACATTTTCATATGCTTCCAAAGAAAATATTCAGCCGCATTCTTTATAATGTTAAGGAAAGAATGAGGGCAAACGATGCAGTAAAATCATTGAAATCAAAATCGCTTAAGGAATTTGGAAGTATTATAACCGATTCCCATTGGAGCTTAGTTAATGAATACGAATTAAGCTGTAAAAAATGTGATTTCATTGTTGAGGAATCGGGTAAGATTAACGGCGTACACGGCTCGAAAATGATTAGCTGCTCGCCAATAAGAAGTACATTTCACATTGTTGAAAAAAACCATACTAAATCTTTCGTAGAAACAATAAGCAAAACTTATAAAGAAAAATATAATGAAGAATTAACGACATATATTCTTAGTCTAAAAGGTGGATTAAAAGAATTAACCCAGAAAGAAATTCAATTGAGCGGCATTTAAAATCACACCGACAATTTCTGAGTTAAAATCAACTTGATTTTAACTTACCTTAGCTATACATTTTCCCCCGAATTAAATGGGAGTATTAATGAGTTTTTCCGAAGATTATTTGAATAATGATTACGACTCGTATTCGGACGAAAACGAAACAAAAACAAAAATCGAGCAATGTAAAAGATTAATAGAAAACGGGCAGGTTTTATCCGACATAGATTTTATTGAAGATACAATTCAACTATGCATGGAATATGATTTTGTAGAAGACGGTTTATTTCTAACCGATTCCTTGATTGAATTAACACCTTATAATTCCGAAGTCTGGCAATACAAAGGTATATTGTTGAATAATTCTTTCAACTTCGAACAAGCATATTATTGTTTTCAAAAAGCATTGTCGCTAAATCCAAACGACGTGGAAACTTATATAAACATTTCTATTGCCGAAGATAATTTAGGAATGTTTGAAGACGCCGCGGAATCGTTAAAGAAAGCATTGGAATTGGAACCCAACAATGAAGAAACACTTTTTAATCTTGGAATACTGTTTCAAAAGAAAGAAAGATTTGATGAAGCGATAGAATATTTTAACAAAGTTGTTCAATCCGATCCGTATTACGTTGAAGCATGGTATGAACTCGGATATTGTTACGAAAACATAAATAAACTGCAGTCCGCCCTTGATGCATACGATAAATATCTTGATGAAGAACCTGAAAGTTTTACCGGATGGTACAACAAAGGCATTGTATATCTTCGCATGGAACAATACGAAAAAGCCGTAAACGCTTTTGAATTATCAATTGCCCTAAAAGATGATTTTTCAAGTTCATGGTTTAACAGCGGTTTTTGTTTCGCCAAGCTTGGGAAAATTAACGACGCTTTGAAATCTTATAAGAAGGCATATGACTTAGATCCGTACGATGAAACAGTACTTTACAATCTTGGTCAAACCTACGAAGAGATAAGTTCATTTCAACTTGCAGTTAAATGTTATACTGAGGCCATTAAACTCGATGCTGAATATTATGAAGCTTATTTAGCGCGTGGATATTGCTACGATAAGATAGGGAAATACCAGCTTGCGTTAAAAGATTTTAATCATGCAATTTCTCTTGCGGGCAACGGCGACGATGCGTGGTTCGCAAAAGCCGATTTGGAATATTCCCTCGGCAATTTGAAAGATTCGGTACAAAGCTTCGAAAAGGCAATTGAAATTAATCCGAAAAATTTTAACGCATGGCAAAAACTTGCTGAAACTTTTTTTGAATTGGGCAGCTGGCTCGAAGCTCTAAAAGCTTATAACGAATGTATCAATATAAAACCGACTCACGCCAGCTCTTTTTACGGCAAAGCAAAAATAAAATTCCTTCTTAACCAAACACAAGACGCGATTGAGTGTTTAAAACACGCGTTCGAATTGGATCCCGATATTAAAACAGAATTTACACGGGATTATCCGGAAATTAAATCGTCGAAACTATTCATTAAATTACTTGAAGAAAACAAACTCTAATTCTAAAATGCAACTGCAGAACAAGTTCAATCATAATACAAAGATAGTCGGTGTAATCGGTCACCCAATTAAGCATTCATTTTCTCCGTTGATGCACAACATCGCGTTCGAGTTTTCGGATTTAAATTTTATTTACTTACCGTTTGATATTCCGGCGAACTCCTTGAAAGACGCGTTGCGAGGCATGATTGCTCTCGGCATAAAAGGTTTTAATGTAACTTTACCGCTTAAAGAAAAAATTCTTCCGATGCTAA
Source organism: uncultured Melioribacteraceae bacterium (assembly GCA_964601095.1). GTDB lineage: Bacteria > Bacteroidota > Ignavibacteria > Ignavibacteriales > Melioribacteraceae > JAEWUC01. The sequence goes on from CAZRMG010000249.1 coordinate 4,738, forward strand.
AAGAAGTTTCCGACGAAGCGAGTATTATTGGTGCCGTTAATACAGTTGTAAATGAAGACGGAATATTACACGGTTACAATACGGATGTTAACGGAATTACCGAATCATTAAATCCATATAAAGATGAATTAGCCGGGGCTACCGTTACTGTTATCGGCGCGGGCGGCGCTGCACGCACCTTGAGGCGATCCCCATCAAGCACCAGCGGCAGCAAAGGCATGCGCGCATCGATTTCCCGGTTCGTGGCCGTTGCATCCGCTGACAGATGCACGTCAGCCAGT
>CAZRMG010000250.1:0-4992 GCA_964601095.1 uncultured Melioribacteraceae bacterium
CAAGTTGGAAGCAAAATAAAATTTGCAGGCGGCGATTGGACGATTGTCGGTTTATTCGAAGCGGGAGGAAGCGGGTTTGAATCGGAATTGTGGGGCGATTCACGCCAACTATTGCAGGCTTTTAATAGGGGCAACTCGGTTTCCACTCTTACGCTAAAACTTGACGACATCGGCAACTTCGAAAAATTTAAGAAAGAATTTGAATCCGACCTCCGCTTGAATCCGTTCGAACCGAAAATAGAGCAAAAATATTTTGAAGAACAATCCGAATTGCTTGCGGGTTTTATTAGAATTCTCGGAACGTTCATCACAATAATTTTTAGTTTCGGCGCTACAATCGGCGCGATGATTACAATGTATTCGGCAGTAGCGAACCGCACAGTTGAGATTGGTACTATGCGCTCGCTCGGATTCAGAAGAAGAAGTATTCTTACGGCGTTTTTAATCGAATCGCTTTTTATTGCGTTACTCGGCGGAACAATTGGATTGGTTCTCGCATCATTCCTTCAATTTTTCTCAATCTCAACTTTAAACTGGAGCTCGTTTGCAGATTTAACTTTCTCATTCGCACTTTCGCCGGATATAATAATATCTTCGCTAATATTCGCTTTGTTCATGGGCGTACTCGGCGGATTTTTACCATCCGTTCGCGCAGCAAGGTTAAATATTGTTAATGCTTTGAGAGCAGGATAAACAAAACATAATAATCTTATCAACACAAAAATTCATTTAAGGGATTAAGGTTTTTATAATCTTAATCCCTTGCGTATTTAATGGAAAACAATCAATTGAACAAATTGTAGATATACCTTCTTAATGAGATTACTATCATAGAAACATAATACTTTCATTACTATTTAAGTTTTTATATATTTGCCCATGCCCATGCTTCCTAATCTTGATATAATTGTTATTTTTAAAAAAGATCCGTTTTATGAAAAAGATACGAATATTAGTTATTGAAGATAACCGGCTATTACGCGATGGCATTGCATCTATGCTAAGAAAGCAGGATGATATGCAAGTTGCAGCTACCGTTGGCAACGGTGAAAATATTCTTTTGATGATTGATAAACACAAACCGAACATTTTACTTCTCGATCTCGGTTTAAGAAACCAAAACAGCTTGAACATCGTAAAATCGACCAAGCAGCATTATCCCGAAATAAAAATAATAGTAATGGATCTTATTCCGCTTCAAGCAGATGTTTTCGAATTTGTACAGGCTGGAGTTTCAGGTTTCATACTTAAAGATGCAAACGTAGCGGAGTTCTTTAAAACCATCCGGACAGTCTTTCAAGGCACACAGGTTTTACCGCCACATTTAACCGGCTCGCTTTTTTCTCAAATTGTTGAACATGCAATTAACGGATTTAAACCAACCGTAATAACCGAATCAGTTACAATGACAAAGCGAGAGCGGCAGGTAATTGAATTGATTGCGGATGGTTCAACAAATAAAGAGATCGCACAAAAACTTCATCTCTCAACCTACACTGTAAAAAGTCACGTACACAATATCTTGGAAAAATTAGCGCTGAACACGCGCGTACAAATTGCTAAACACGCACATCTTTCCGAATCATATAAAACTAATATTGACACTGCTTCATTAATCAAAGAATAATTTTCGTTAATAACCCCGTAAAAGATTTAATCCCTTTTTCATCCCTTTGGACTATAGTATAATTATTTCGATGTATCTAATATTCGATGAGGTAAAGTGACAATACAGAAAAATATTGCAGCAAGTTTTTCTGCTTTGGCTAATATAAATGCTGGTGTGAAAAGGATATCGCACGAAGGATTTAGGAAGTTGTTTTTAAGCAAAGGAACACAAAACATTTTTAGGAATAAATTTTATGAAAAAGGTTAAAACAAAATTTCAACAGAAAACTCTTCTCAAAGCGCCGACTAATATTCAAGGATTGGATGAAATAACAGGCGGTGGATTACCTAAAGGGAGACCAACATTAGTATGCGGAGGCGCAGGCTGTGGAAAAACTCTTTTCGCAATGGAATTTATTGTCCGCGGTGCAACACTTTACAATGACCCCGGCGTATTTATTTCTTTTGAGGAAACTGAAAAAGAACTAACGGCAAATGTTGCATCATTGGGATTCGATTTGGACAATCTTGTAAAACACAAAAAGATTTGGCTTGAACATGTTCATGTTGAAAGGGGCGAAATTGAAGAGAGCGGTGAATATGATTTAAAAGGATTGTTTGTTCGAATACATCATGCAATTGAAAGCATCAAAGCAAAACGTGTTGTGCTGGATACTATTGAGTCGCTTTTTTCTGCGCTACCGAATCCAACTATTGTACGTACAGAACTTAGAAAATTATTCGGATGGTTGAAAAAGAAAGGCGTTACAGCTATAATCACAGGCGAACGAGGCAACGGCACTTTAACGCGCCAGGGTTTGGAAGAATATGTCTCCGATTGTGTGATTCTTTTAGATCATAGGGTAAGTGATCAATCTTCGATTCGAAGATTGCGAATTGTTAAATACCGGGGTTCAACACACGGCACAAATGAATATCCATTCTTAATTGATGAAGATGGTTTTTCGGTTCTGCCGGTTACTTCTCTGGGTTTAAGACACATTTCATCAAATGAAAGAATTTCCTCAGGCATCCCACGTCTTGATACCATGCTTTCCGGAAAGGGCTTTTTTCGCGGGAGTACAATACTGGTTTCAGGTACTGCAGGTACAGGCAAAACAAGTCTTGCTGCGCAGTTTGTTGAAGCGGCATGTAAGCGCGGCGAACGTGTTCTTTATTTCGCTTTCGAAGAATCGCCAAGTCAATTCATGCGCAACATGTATTCTATAGGAATAAATTTAGAACCTTGGGTAAAAAAAAATTTACTGCACTTTCACGCAACCCGTCCAACACTTCATGGATTGGAACATCACCTAACAACTACAATTAAATTAATAACAAAATTAGAACCGCAAGTAGTTGTTCTTGATCCTATCGATGCATTCGTGATGGGGAATAATCAAACCGAAGTTAAAATAATGCTGCTGCGTCTTGTGGATTTTTTGAAGATGAGAAATATTACCGCACTCTTTGCTAGTTTAACTAACGGAGGTGAACATCAAGAACTTACGGATATGTCGATATCATCATTGATAGATACATGGCTGCTGCTGCGCGATATTGAGATTGGCGGTGAACGTAACAGGGGATTGTACATTCTTAAATCGAGAGGTATGGATCATTCAAACCAAATTCGTGAGTTCAAACTGACAGATCACGGGATTGAATTGCTTGATGTTTATGTTGGTCCGGAAGGCGTGTTGACAGGTTCGGCACGGTTATCCCAGGAAGCAAAAAACAACGAAGAGCAATTTTTACGTCAACAGGAAATTGAACGCAAGCAACTTGGATTAGAACTCAAACGTGCCGCAGTTGAAGCTCAAATAGTGGTATTACAATCTGAATTTAAAGCTGAGGAATCTGAAGCTCAAAAAATTATAGAGATGGAAAAAGCAAAAACCGAAAGGTTCGAACAAGATCAGAAAAAAATGGGTGAGAGCAGAAAGGCGGATAAATTCTTCAAAAAAGTTGTTAATGAAAAAATTTAGATATATAAAGAAATAATAAAATGGAAAAAATAATTATACCGCAACGTGATGATGGAAATGTGGAAGAGAAAATTCCAAATGGAAATTCTTCAAAACTTTCTCCCGATTCAATATTAAGAAAATTCTTTATAGAAGTGTATTCGATTACATTTTTTACACTGCGATTTTTCAAAGAAGTTCTAAAACCGCCGTACGAGTTTAATGAAATTTTAAAGCAGTCATTTCTCATCGGATACAAATCGCTTCCTTTGATAGCAATAACGGGATTTATAATCGGGCTTGTGCTTACAATTCAATCAAGGCCAACACTCGCAAAGTTTGGAGCGGAATCCTGGCTGCCCGCGATGGTAGCGGTTTCACTTATAAGGGAAATTGGACCTGTAATTACTGCATTAATATTTGCTGGAAAAGTCGGATCTGGAATCGGTGCTGAATTAGCGTCAATGAAAGTAACAGAACAAATTGATGCGATGCAGGTTTCGAATACAAATCCATTTAAATATCTTGTTGTTACAAGAGTGATTTCCGCAACCTTGATGCTTCCGCTGTTGGTAATTTTTGCAGATGCTGTTGGATTATTTGGTTCTTATATGGGAGTAAACATCAAAGGCGATGTTAGCGCGTACTTATATTTTTCAATGGTATTTCAAAGTCTCGCATTTGAAGATTTGTTTCCCGCAATCATTAAAACATTTTTCTTCGGACTCGCCATTGGGCTAGTAGGAAGTTATAAAGGATACAATTCAAATAAAGGAACTGAAGGCGTTGGGAAAGCAGCAAACTCAGCGGTAGTATTCGCATCTTTAATGGTGTTTATAATTGATATGATAGCTGTTCAAATAACAAGTTTACTTCAATAAAAAATAGGACAGTTGGAATAATGACCGATAGTGCGGCTTTAATAGAGATAAAAGATGACACTAATCAAAACGATTCTGTTGTTGTTGAAATGCAGCATCTCAAAAAATCTTTTGGGAATAACCATGTTCTGCGGGATATTAATCTTGTTATTAATAAAGGAGAGAATCTTGTAATACTCGGACAGTCCGGAACAGGCAAGTCGGTACTTATTAAATGTATTGTTGGTTTAGAACAAATTGATGAAGGCAAACTAATAATTTTCGGGCAAGATATTTTCAAATTGAAGAATAAAGAATTAGTTAACATTTACAAAAGGATTGGTTTCCTTTTTCAAAGCGGCGCTCTATATGATTCTATGTCGGTTAGAGAAAATCTTGAATTTCCACTTAGCAGGCAAAAACACTCAACTAAAAAAAAAGAAATGGATGCGCTTGTAAAAGAAGCATTGCAGGATGTAGGACTTGATGAAGCAATAGATATGTCTCCATCGGAACTTTCCGGCGGAATGCGTCAAAGATTAGGTTTGGCGCGCACC
>CAZRMG010000251.1:0-2700 GCA_964601095.1 uncultured Melioribacteraceae bacterium
TTCCATTTTGTATTTTGTCCTTTAAGCAAAGAAACAAAGCTATCGCCTTCAAGATGTTCAGGTTTTTGCAGGTTAGTCAACTCACAAAGTGAAGGGTAGATATCAACAAATTCAGTCAATGAATTAATTCTTTTCCCGCCTTTAATTTGAGGTGTATATACTATTAATGAAGTTCTTAACGATGTTTCAAAGTTTGCGTGTTTACACCAAAGTCCGTGTTCACCTAATTGCCAGCCGTGATCGCCCCATAAAACTATTATTGTATTTTTATCCAAACCCGATTTTTTCAAATGATTAATCAACCTTCCAATTTGCGCATCCACAAAAGAAGTTGAAGCATAATAACCATGTATAAGTTTTTTAGCCGTTTCATTTGGCAAAGGTCCTTTAACAGGAATGTTGTGGTAATCCCTTAATTCAGGCCACGTGTGTATTGCTTCTTCAGGAGCGTTTTGCGGTTTAAATGAGTTTTTCGCCAATTCAATTTTTGATGAATCATACAAATCCCAATATTTTCGAGGCGCATTAAAAGGTAAATGAGGCCGTACGTAACCAACCGCCAAAAAGAAAGGTTTTCCGTTTTCCTTAAAATTTTCAAGCGCGGCTATTGATGAATCCGTTAAAACAGCATCGGGGTAAAATCTCTCATCCACATCTGCTGATTCATAAGCCGGGCCGGAAATATTATCTTCTCTTTCATTTTGAAATTTTTGATTTTGTTTATGTATTTCCACATTCTCAGGCAAAAAATATTTATGTTCTCCATCAAAGCGCCATCTCTTATCCCAAGCTTTTAAATCATCATCTCCATGGTGATAAATTTTCCCGAAAGATATTGTTGAATATCCGTTGTTTTTAAAATGTTGAGGAAGTGTTGTATATCCAGGTGCATGTTCATCTGCCCTCGTGTGCCATAATCGAAATTTTTCAGATGTCGGTCTTAAGCCGGTCATTAAACTTGCGCGCGAAGCACCGCTAACAGGGATATTGCAATATGCACGCTGAAATAAAAAACCATCTTCAGCAATTCTATCAATATTCGGCGATATAACAGGAGAATTACCATAACAATTTAGTTCTGGGCGTAAATCATCTACTGCAATAAATAATACGTTTAATTTTTCGGGTTCGTCCTGCGAACATGCGGTAAAAATAATGATCAAGTTGAACCACGCAAATAAAAACCACAGCGAAATTCTTTTCATAATAGTTCCTTCTGCAATTTTATTGGAAGTGTTCTTTATAAATATCGGAAATTATTGAACCATGTGTAATTATATTTGAAAAAAATCATACGTATTATTAAGCGACTAATAGAATATTTCAATAGTAAAAATGATTTAAAGCGTTATTTCTATTTTTTTGCCGAGTATTTTCTTATCTAAATATTTTGATATCTACACTTAAAAAGTTATTTTTATAAAAAGACACCAATAACATATAGCCCTATAAAACAAATTCTTTTATTGAGCCATTAGAATCAAATCTTTGTAAAAGCCATAGTAAACACTGTAGTCCAGAAAACAGTATAAAAACGGGGCGAAACCGAAAAGCCAAACGAGTAGCAATAATTATAGGAGAAAGGATAATGTTAAAAAAATTCCAATTATCAACAGTAGTTTTATTCTTTTCGCTTTTTGTAGTGAATTTAACAGCGCAGAATTGGAAATCCGAAATCAGTTCACAATATTTTTACATTAAAGTAGCGGGTGCCGACAAATATTTGGATTTGCCCGGCGAGCATCCCGCAACGGCAAAAAAGGATCTTCAGTTTCAAATTTGGAATAAGAATGACGACACATTTGAAAGAACATTTATTTTTCCATCAATAAACGGAACAGAGTTTTTTGCGATAAGAAATAAAGCAGGATATATAATGGATGTTGGCGGCAAAGATAAATTGAACGTAAAAGAAAAATTGCAGAAAAAGACCGGCAAAAAATTTAAAATGAAAAAAGACGACGGCGCCGAAGTTCAAACATGGACTTACAATTCGAAAGGAGTTAATAAATGGCAGCAATGGCGATTAATTGTTGTTGATAAAAACAGGGTTATTATAGAAAACGTATTTACCGAAAATGCACTCGGCGTTAAAGGCAACATCAATAAAAACGGGACTAAAATTGTATCTGCCAAAAGATCAAACGACGACGATCAATTTTTTGTACTTGAATATGCAGATGGGCCAAACAAAGGCAAACTTTTAGAATTTGATTAAACAAAAAAGGGACGTAACCGCGTCCCCTTTCTTTACATCTCATCTATAATTTTATTCAGTAATTTACTTGGCCGCATAACATTTTCGGTTTTATCCTCATCCGGCAAATAATATCCGCCGATATCAACTTGTGTACCCTGTACTGTAATTAATTCTTCATTAATTTTATTTTCATTCGTCTCTAATTCTTTCTTCATTTTTAGAAAACGAATTTTCATATCATTGTCTTTATCCTGTTCAGCCAAAGTTTGTGCCCAGTATAAAGCCAAATAAAATGAACTTCCCCTATTGTCAATTTCATTAACTTTTCTCGAAGGGTATCGTGAATTTTCTAAATACTTCCCGATTGCGGTATCGAGTGTTTCGGCTAATAGCGCTGCTTTTTTATTCCCGGTTTTTTCTGCTATCATTTCAAATGAAGGAACGAGAGCGCAATACTCGCCCAAGGAATCCCAGCGGAGATGATTTTCTTTTAGTAATTG
>CAZRMG010000251.1:2710-4977 GCA_964601095.1 uncultured Melioribacteraceae bacterium
CGCCGTTTAGTAAAGGAACGATTGATAACATTCTTGCGCTTGTGCCAAGTTCAAGAATTGGAAACAAATCTGTTAAATAATCGCGTAATACATTTCCCGTAACGGAAATTGTATCTAAACCTTTTCGCACCCTTTCGAGCGTGTACTTCATTGCATCTTGGGGTTTTAAGATTTTTATTTCGAGTCCCGCAGTATCATTTTCCAATAAATACTTATTTACTTTTTTTATTATTTCATTATCGTGTCCCCTGATTTCATCAAGCCAAAATATAGCAGGAGTCCCGCTTGCATGTGCCCTTTTAACAGCAAGTTTTACCCAATCGTTAATAGCCGCATCTTTAGTTTGGCACATTCTAAAAATGTCGCCAGCTTCAACTTTTTGTTCAATCAATATTTCATTTTTGGAATTAACAACTCTTACTACACCGTTATCTTTGGCTTCAAAAGTTTTATCGTGCGAACCGTATTCTTCTGCTTTTTGTGCCATCAGACCCACATTTGAAACTGAACCCATTGTAGCCGGATCGAATTGCCCGTTCTTTTTTGCGTCCTCAATTATTTCTGCATACATAGTTGCATAACTGCGGTCGGGAATCATCGCGATACAATCCTGAAGCTCATCTTTTTTATTCCACATTTTACCGCCGTCGCGAACAACATTCGGCATCGAAGCATCAACTATAACATCGTTTGGCATGTGCAGATTTGTCTTTCCAATTCTCGAATCAACCATAGCCAACTCCGGCTGCGATTCGTAAACTTTATTTATATCAGATTCAATTTCTTCTCTTTTTATATCAGGTAGTTTTTTAATCTTTTCCAGAATATCGGATAAACCGTTGTTAACATTGGCGCCTATTTCTTTTAGAATGCCTGAATGTTTTTCGAAAACATCTTTAAAATAAACAGCAACAGCATGTCCAAACATAATCGGATCCGATACTTTCATCATTGTTGCTTTTAAATGAAGCGACAAAAGAACATTATCTTTTTTTGCTTCAACAATTTGCTCAGCGTAAAATTTCCTTAACTCTTTTACATTCATAACCGCGGCATCAATTACTTCGCCCGCCAGCAATTTCAATTTTTCTTTAAGAACAGTTATGTTTCCTTTTTGATCAACAAATTCAATACTAATTAAATCATCATTCTGCATTGTAACGGATTTTTCAGTTCCGTAAAAATCATTCTGATTCATATGAACAACGCGTGCTTTTGAACCCGACTGCGGCCACGGCTTCATCATTTTATGAGGATATTTCTTCGCGAATTTTTTAACAGATGCAGATGCTCTTCTATCGGAATTCCCTTCGCGTAATACAGGGTTAACTGCCGAACCGAGCACCTTCGCATACCGTGCCTTAATCGATTTTTCCTCTTCACTTTTTGGGTCTTCAGGGTAATCGGGTACTTTATAACCTTTTTCCTGCAATTCTTTTATCGCGGCCTGAAGCTGTGGAACAGAAGCGCTTATGTTGGGCAACTTTAGAATATTTGCTTCCGGAGTTTTTGCAAGTTCGCCAAGCTCAGAAAGGTAATCGGGTATTTTTTGCGATTCCGTTAAGTTCTCCGGAAAGTTTGCTAATATTCTTCCTGCAAGAGATATATCTTTAAGCACAACTTCGATGCCGCTTCCTTTTACGAATGATTTCACTATTGGAAGCAGACAATAAGTTGCCAAAGCCGGGGCTTCATCGATTTTTGTCCAAACTATTTTTGTTGCCATTTACTTTCTCATTTGATTAATAAAAAAATGTCAGCTATATCTTTTAGATGTTGATATTAAGATAATGATTCTTTGAGAATTATTGAAAAATGGAAGATGAAACTGAATAATATTTTATTTCATCAAAATCATTTTTTTCGACTCTGAAAAACTTCCCGCTTCCAATCTGTAAAAATAAATTCCGCTTGTAAGTTTGTAATTGTTTGCAGAAAACCTGCGACTGTAATTACCGGCTTGTTGATATTCATTAACAAGCACCGCTATATCATTGCCAAGTACATCAAATATTTTAAGGCGCACTTGATTCGCTTTTGGTAAATTGTAACTTATAACTGTTTCTGGATTAAAAGGATTCGGGTAATTTTGAGAAAGTACAAAGTCATTATAAATATGCTTTTCTTCAGCAACAGAAGTTGGTTCATAAAATTTATTATAGATTAAATTCCACAATTCGTTTCTGCCGTCGTCGTAACCTAAAGCCCAAATACCTATTCCCCTTAAATCTTTTTCATTAACCCAATCATATTTCAATCCAAGACTT
>CAZRMG010000252.1:0-645 GCA_964601095.1 uncultured Melioribacteraceae bacterium
CTATTGTTATGATTGAGCGTAAACAATATGAGATTGCTTATTCCAGCAATTTGTTTTTCAACTTATTGTATTGGTGGTTCTGGCTTGCGGTTATCCCAATTATAATTTCGCTTAGTAGAAAGTTTAATTTCCAAAAAGGTAAAATCATTTCCAGCATTTCAATACATTTATTCTCGATGACCATAGTTGTTTTAATTCATCAATTATACACTTCTGCATGGTGCAATTACATCTTTGGAAAGATACTTTACTTGCCGTTATATGAAAAATTAATTTGGCGCATTTTAAATCTCGAGTGGATATTTGTTGATTTCATTTTTTATTTCCTTACGGTAGCTGTTTATTTGGCATTCGAGTATCAGCGAAAATCAAACGAAAACGAAAAGTTGATACTTCAACTTGAAACACGATTAGCACAAGCACAGCTTCAAGCATTAAGAATGCAGCTTCATCCGCATTTTCTTTTTAATACTATGAATTCAATTTCAACATTGATACTCAAGAGTGAAATTCAGAAAGCAAATAGAATGCTCGTTTCTCTCAGCGAATTTCTTCGCATAACCCTCGAAGAAAACGGTAACCAGATTGTTCCTCTTGAGAAAGAATTGTTTTTCATTGAGAGTTATCTTGAGGTTGAAAAAATAC
>CAZRMG010000252.1:655-4924 GCA_964601095.1 uncultured Melioribacteraceae bacterium
GATCAGCCAATTGGTAACGGATTTTCCGCAAATTATTGAAATGGACATCAATCCTTCAACAAGAAATGTAAAAGTACCGAATTTGATTCTTCAGCCGCTTATAGAAAACGCCATTAAATATGCGGTTGCTCCTAAAAAATCAGATGGAGTGATATCCATAAAAACCGGAATACGCGATGACATATTATTAATTTTGATAAAAGATAACGGACCGGGGATGGATGCCGACTATTTAATAAACTCCGATGGGAAAGGGATAGGAATCAAAAATACAAGAGAACGACTGAATAAACTTTACGGACAAAAAGCTTCCATCAACTTCGAAAATGTTAAAGAAGGTGGTTTATTGATAACAGTAGAGATTCCTGTAACTAAAAATGAAATCGGTATTGAAAATAATTTGGTTTTAGAAAAAGAATTTCTTCATGCATACTAATCATGAAACTTAAAACTATTATTGTTGACGACGAACCTTTAGCGAGAGAAGGAATAAAACTTAGACTTTTGGATGACCAAGATATTTGCATAATCGGCGAATATGGAAATGGATTAGATGCAGTGAACGCAATTAATTTACATTTGCCGGATCTTGTATTTCTTGATATCCAGATGCCGGAAATTAACGGATTTGAAGTAATCAATAAAATTACCGCTGATACTTTACCCTTTATTATTTTTGTTACTGCTTATGATGAATACGCCTTAAAAGCTTTCGAAGTTCATGCTTTAGATTATCTTCTTAAACCAATCAATGATGAAAGATTCAATGATGCTTTGCAAAGGGTGAAAGAAGAATTTCAAAAGAAGGCGTTTAGCTTTTTTGAAAAAAGAATTAAATCATTGATAAACGATTATTCAAGTCAACAGCTTGGTGTTGTTAATCAAAATGTCGGTGCCGAAAAGAAGATTAAGAGAATTGCACTCAAATTAAAAAACGGTTTTACATTGCTGGATGTTGACGAAATAGAATGGATTGAAGCAGCCGGGGATTATGTATACCTTCATTGTGATGACAAAAAACATTTGTACAAAGAAACGATGGTAAGTTTTGAGGAGAATTTAAACTCGGAAAATTTTCAAAGAATTCACCGTTCTGTTATTGTTAATATTAACAAGGTTAAAGAAATACAATCCGCACATCACGGAGATTATTCCGTTCATTTGATAAGCGGTTCAAAAGTAAAACTCAGCCGAAACTATAAAGATAAATTTCTATCAATGCTAAAGATTAACAACTAATAAGTTTCTGTTCTCCGCACTATCATCCGTCAAATCCTTTTCATCGAAGAATAAAGCATCTTATCGATTTACAATTATATTTTCTGTTCACCATAACTATGTTTGAAAAGAAACAATCAAAAATTTATTGGGGGAAATCCAAATGAAGATGTACAAAACATATGGTTTAATTCTATTAATTGTTTTAAGCGAACTCAATTACGCACAATTGAAAAATTTTAAACATGGCGAAGTTGCAAGAACATATCTGATTCATCTACCGCCAAATTATAATGCCAACAATAATTACCCGCTCGTGTTTGTATTCCACGGTTGGACCCACACACCTGCCATAACCGAGACTCATACAAAGATGAGTATTAAAGCAGATGATGCAAATTTTATTGCTGTTTACCCGGCTGGTATCATAGGATCGAATAAAGAATGGAATGAAAACGACAAGTACACAGTTGATGATGTTGGTTTCATAAAAGAACTTCTTGATACTTTGATTATGGATTATTCAATAGACACAACGAAAATTTATGCTTCAGGTTTTTCGGACGGGGCAGGGATGGCTTGTAGAATGGCGTATGAACTGCCCAATAGAATTGCCGCGATAGCATGTATTGCAGGTTCGTTGGATGGAACAAAATATAATCCTACAAAAGCTACTCCAACAATTCTGTTTCGGGCGAAGAACGACGGTTCATATTCTGCTACTGCTGTTAATTCAATAGTATCATTTTGGAAAACATTAAATACTTCTGTCTCAAATCCAGATACAATTTTTATGAACGATGATGCGCTTGGTGTTCAATGGAAGGGCGATGGTGATATGGAATTTATTTTATACACAACTAAAATAGGCGGACATTCATGGCCCGGCGGCAATACGTCTTTTGCTGTTCCTTCTCAAGCTATTTCTGCTTCGGATCTTTTATGGGACTTTTTTGTTGCTCATCCGTTAATCCAAAATACAACAGATGTAAATGAAGGAACTACAAACATTGGTAATTTTCAATATATGCTTTATCAAAATTATCCAAATCCGTTTAATCCAAATACACAAATATCTTTTAGCTTGCCGGAAAATAATAACGTCTGTTTAAAAGTTTACAACATGTTGGGCGAGGAAGTTATCACGCTGATAAATGGCAATATGAATAAAGGATTTCATACAATAAATCTGAGTATGAATAATATGCCGTCGGGAGTTTATATCTACTCTATTACGAGTGGAAATTTTAGAGATACAAAAAAGCTTCTTCTATTGAAATAGTGTACGCGCTTATTTGGGGGGAGTAGAGACGCACAATGCTGCGTCTCTTTTTTATAAAATTATTAGTACCGACAATCAAAAACTGATTGGAATTCTGTAAGTTACCTCTGCCATAAAATGAGGTTTCAATGATTCCAGCAGAAGAACACGAAGAAATTAATCCACTCTGCCCACACTGCAAAAAAGAAATATTGAGAGTTTTCTTTAGGGAGTTGTTTACGATGTTCGGTAAAAGGTATATTTATTTTTGTCCAGAATGCCGTTCTGTTTTAGGAGTTTCGCACCGTAAAGGTTTTTGGATGGGATAACCACCCCCTTTAATTCCCCCTCCTTGATAAGGAGGGGGAAACAGGGCAATGCTGTCAGGTTAAGGGAATTTAAAGGGTTAAAAGATTGTTTAGAAAAAGAAACGACCATGAAAAAACAAAGAACTAATACAAGAACTAAGGGGAAATATATTTAGCCCGGAATTTTGCAATAGACATCGAACGGACAAGAGATATTTCACACGGAGACGAGTATTTAATTTTGGTAGACTAATACTGTTTCAAATAAATATAGCGACAAAAAGTTTAACAGTAGAATTAAACAGATTTTTCAAAAGGATATCATACAACAAGGAAGAAAGAAGTTACAGCAAACAATCATATTCAGAAGCGCGAATGAAAATGAAGCACAGTGCATATATAGAACTCAACGAAGAATTGGTAAAAAGATACTACGAAGATAGAGATTATAAACAATACAAGGGCTACCGTTTATTGGCCATAGACGGATCAAGAATACAACTACCAAATAGAGAAAGTGTAATAGAAGAATTTGGATTAGCCGAAAATGGAGGAAAAACAATACCGATGGCAATGAGTTCAATGGCATATGACGTATTGAACCGGATAACCGTCAACACATATTTTGAAAGTTATAAAACAGATGAAAGGACACTGGCAGACCGGCACTTAGATAAAATAAGAGAATTAACGCCCGGTCTGAAGGATATAATTTTGATGGATCGAGGTTATCCATCATTGTATTTATTTGTAAGGATGCAGCGTTTGGGGTATGATTTTATTGTGCGCTGTAATGATACGAGTTTCATAAAAGAAGTAACAGAGTTTGCACAAAGTGATGAGACTGACAAAATCCTAGAGATTAACTTAATAACAGCACAACGAAGAAATCATCCTCCGTTAAAAAAACTTGAAGAAAGACCGGCGAGATTAATTTTGAGAGTAGTTAAAATCAAATTAGCCGGCGGGACAACCGAATATATCATAAGTTCACTTACAGACAAAACAACATTTACGAAAGATACTCTTAAAGAATTATATCACTTGCGATGGGGCGAAGAGACGTACATTAATTTTCAGAAAAATGTACTGGAGGTGGAAAACTTTAGTGGAAAAACCCCGGAAACAATAAGACAAGATTATTTTGCCAAGATACTAAGTGGCAATATCGGTTCGTTGATGATAGAAGAGGCTCAAAATCAAATTGATGAACAGGCTCGAAAAAATGATCGACTGAAGTATGATGACTATAAAATAAACCGATCAGTTGCTACAGGGTTATTAAAAGACGAGATAATTGAAATGCTATTATCACCGCAAAATCATTGGGAGGTTCGATATAATAAATTGGTCGAAACAATAAAGAGGTTTACTATACCAATTATTCCAAACCGCCACTTTGATAGAAAACCTAAACTCATAAACAAATATTTTCTTAAAAAACGAAAAATTATTTAATGACTAACCTGACAGCATTGGGGA
>CAZRMG010000253.1:0-4907 GCA_964601095.1 uncultured Melioribacteraceae bacterium
GATGTTCAGCCGGAAGCGCGCGTCCGGGAGTATCGGCTGCACTTCAAAATAATATTATACCTGATAAAATTATTACGGTATTTGCGGGTCAAGACCGCGATGCAGTTGATCATTTACGCGAAAAATATTTAACCAATATTCCCCCGTCTTCACCGTTCATCGCGCTATTTAGAAATGGTGAAGTAATTTTCACAATGCCGCGTCATCACATCGAAGGACGTTATGCGGATGAAATAGCGGAAGACTTGATAAATGTTTTTAATCAACATTGTAAAAAACAAGGTCCGTCAATTTTAAAAGAAAAGTATGATGAACTAGTACATGCAAAAATGTGCGGTTCACATATACCTTTGAATAAGAATTAAGGATAAGAACAAGAGCATGAATAAGAGCAAGATTTGATTCTTGCTCTTGTTCTTAATCTTGTTCATCTTTTAAATTATATGAAATTCAGTACTCAAGAAGAATACGGTTTACGATGCCTGTTAAGAATAGGTAAGTTTTATGATGTTGATAAAGCACTTACGATTCCTGAGATTAGCAAAGCCGAAGGCATATCCGAGCACAACACAGGCAAAATTTTACGCTCATTACGGCTTTGCGGCTTTTTAGAAAGCTCCCGCGGTCATATTGGAGGATATACTTTATCACGAGCACCTGAGGAAATAATAATCGGAGATGTACTTAACGCACTTGGCGGAAGACTATTTGATGATTCTTTCTGTCAAGCTCATTCGGGTGTAGCCGATATTTGTTCAAACAGCATTGATTGCTCTTTACGTTCTTTATGGCGCATGATTCAAGACTCTGTCGATTCAGTTGTTAATAAAATGACTTTAAAAGATTTATTGGGGTCAGGCATTTCTTTGTTCGATAACTTTGATAACAGTTCTATAGAACACTCTTTAAAGAAATCATTGTAAACTTATTTCTATAAAATTCCCACCGAATTAATCTGTTGACTTAATCATAAATAAAATTAAATTGTGGCGTGTTTAATGAAAGTCATTTTCTTTGAGTGATTTAATTTCAATTGCTTGTGCTGCGGTTTTGTGCAAAATAATTTTATAAATCATACATAGGTAAAGCAAATGCGTAAAAATGTTTACATTTTTTTTGCTTTGTATTTTTTTGTTTCGTTGAATAGTTTTTGCCAATGGGTTGATCGATCTAATTGGTTGCCAGGCTGGGGAGTTGCCATGGTAATTGATGCTTGCGATGAAAATACAGCTGTAATTAGTGCTAATTTCGACTCAAGCCCTTCATTTATATTTTTAACTACCGATAAAGGAACTAACTGGAATGGTTTGTCATTTGCGATAGTTGATAAAGCTTATCATGATGCAATTGACGTTGAAATAATTGATAAAGATCATATTTGGGCGGCAATGGGGGATGGTAGAATTATCGCAACGACAAACGGGGGTTCAAGTTGGCAAACGCAATTCTACGATACTAATAAAACAAAATTCATGAATTACATCGAAATGTTTGATGCAAAAAACGGCATTGCGATGGGGGATTGTAATATACTTGATAATCAAACAGATAATAATTCACCGGCTCTCATCTTGAAAACAACAAACGGCGGTGAAGAGTGGATTCAAACAAATACAACACAATTAATGGGTTTATCATCAGGCGATATGTGGCGGAGAATTGATTTCATTAATGATAATGTTGGTTTCTTTTTTTCATCAGGTGAATCACCGCAAAAATATTACTCAACAACTGATTCTGGAATTTCTTGGGACGAAGTTTCAACAGGCGGGTATGCCCAAGTTCTAAGATTTTATGATGACAAATTAGGACTTATTTATAATGGAAATGATATTTACAAAACAAATGATGGTGGAAAATCATGGAATAAATTTCCAATTGATGCAAATGGCTGGGGCAATGATATTGAATTCCTTCCGGGCGATCCTGCAAAAGTTTGGTTTACGGATAATCAAAAATTGTATTTCAGCGCCGATAGCGGTAAAACGTGGCATGTAAGCGATTCAACAATCGGCGGGCGCGATATTGTTTTTACTGATGCAAACAATGGTTGGGTTTTAGGTGATGGCAGACAAATTTATTCAACCGCAAACGGAAGCAATCCGATAGTTGGAATTAGTGAAACAAATTTAAGCTTACCGAAAGATTTAATTCTTGAACAGAATTATCCCAATCCTTTTAATCCGGAAACGGTGATCGATTACAGTTTGCCTGCCGCCGGACATGTATCTTTAAAAATCTATGATATTCTTGGAAATGAAATAACAACATTAATAGATGAATTTAAACAAGCGGGCAAATACCAAGTAAATTTTTCAACAAAGAACCATCATTTTTCAAGCGGTTTGTATGTTTACAAACTTACTTCTAGGAATTTTTCGGTGGCTAAAAAGATGCTGTTCCTAAAGTAAATTTATTAAGAGATATTAATTAAAATAACTCCGGTTTTTTCTGAGGTTATATTTTAATTCTCATAAGAAAAATTTCCATTCTATGTTGAACTCGGTTTCTATCCAATATGTTTATTAATTATTAAATAGTAGAACAAGTTGTTCTCGTCTGAATATCCGGCATAAAAAATAATGCATGTCAATTGAAACGAATAATTTTTTTATTACCTTTGCCGTGTGCAACTTCGATATTAGTTATTGAAAATTAAATTATAGGATATGAAATGCTGAAAAAATATTTTCCGTTAATTTTAATTCTTGCGGTCTCGGTTTATATTACAGCTTGCTGCTCATGTGGAGCAGGAGAGGATAATGTTGTAAAAGGTACAATCGTTTCTATTGGACATGAACCTTTTACTAAAGTCGGGTTGAGAATTACCGACGACAAAATTTACACGCTTAAATGCAGCAAAGAATTGGAAAAAGAATTATTACAGAACCAAGGAAATCTTTATGCAATACAATTCAGCGAGAGTATTACTGAAGAAGGATTACCCGTTCTTGTAGTTGAAAAAGCCACACTAATAAAAGAAACAAACGAAGAGAAATAAAATGAAAAACAAAATTTTAATTATGTTTTTAGCGGTTATAATTTTAGCCGGATTTACATTTGCGCAAAACACAATGATGAGTGTTGCGGCAAAAGAAACCCAATCATTTGATAAACCAAGACCTGTTCACGCGGGCGAATACTTACAAAAATTTTATGAAGCCACAGGTTTTAACCCGGATAATGTTGTTCCCCAAACAACTTCATTAAAAAAACCGGCGTTTAATTTTCAAGTCGGTACTCAAGTTTCATGGAAAGCCGCTAATTTTTTAACAAATGCATATTATGATGTTCCTTCAACGTGCAAGGCTGTTGGAACTCATTGTTACATTTTTGTCGAAGACGCAATTTGGGGTACAAGTGTAGGAGATGCAGCTATTGAAGCTGTTAAAAACGCTTTCGATAATTCAACGCCAATTGATCCAAACAAAGGTATTTATACTATAAACACAGAAGTGTTTGGCAACCCGCCGGATGTTGACGGCGACCCTAAAATTGTTTTGTTGATTCTTGATATTAAAGATGATTACGACGGTCAGCCGGGCAGTGGTTATATAGCCGGATATTTCAGCAGTACAAATCAACTTCCTAAAACACAAAGTGCTAATAGTAATGCTGCTGAAATTTATTATCTTGACGGCGCTCAGAATAATTTGACAGTCGAAAGCGGAATCCAAAGTGCAATGAGTACTACCGCTCACGAATTCCAGCACATGATTCATTATAATTATTACCAGGCAAAAGGAAAAAATCCAATTACATTTTATAATGAAATGTGTTTATTAACGGTTACCCGCTTTATAGTCAATCTAGATATACAAATGAATCCAACCAATGGCTTGAATTGTGGCGCAACGATAATGATGTTTTAACAGATTACTCTCGCGCTGCAAAACTCGGAAGATATTTATACGAGCAATTCGGCACGGCATTGTTTACACAATTCCTTGCAGGCAGTACTTCCGGTATTAGCGGTCTTAATAAAGCTCTCACGACAATAGGTTCAAGTAGAAAAATGGCAGACATTTTACCCGATTGGTTTATGGCTAATAAATTAAATGATAAATCGGTTAATGATAAATGGGGTTATACTTATCAACCGCTTACTTTAATGGCGGAAAAAACTCACGGCAATCCAAATACTTCTTTTTCAGGAGTATTAAATAATTTGGCTGTTGAATATATTTCTTTCACAGCCGGACAAAATCTTACTTTCAATTACAACAACAGCAATAATTCAAAAGTAAAAGCTGTAGCTATTAAATATGGCGCTTCGGTTACAACGGAAGAAGTCGCCGCAAATACAAACTATAATTTACCTGAATTCGGTAACTCAATTTCCAAAGTAACTTTTGTTTTATATAATGTTGATACAAGTCCATTAGCCGGTGAAAACGGCAGATCAAATTATTCTTATTCCGCTACAGGCGAGTTTGCATCTACAACGCAGGAGTTGGCTTTCGATGATACAGAACCGGTTGGTTTTATTGCTCTCGATGCCGGTGATAGTATGGCTGTTCAATTTGATGCCATGCCAGGTTTTAGACTTGATTCCATTAGAGTTGCTATTAGAAATTTAAATCCAATAAACGGCAGAGTACTTGAATATTTAGGATATACCTCACAGCTCGGCGGAACCTTATATGCTAACTTTACAGCTACATCAAAATTAACGGAAGCTCCTAAAGTAATTAATGAAACAGGTACATATCCTTATCCTCAACCATATCCAAACTGGACAACAGTTGATTTGCGCTCGTTCAATATTTCTGCAGATAAAGATTTTGTTGTGCAATTCCCGTATGAAAATCCATATCCCGATTCTAAAAACAGGGTACTTGCAACATATAAACCTTCAACCGGTGAAGAACATACAGTACTTTATGATGCCGCTACGGCCAAATGGG
>CAZRMG010000254.1:0-4890 GCA_964601095.1 uncultured Melioribacteraceae bacterium
TACGGATTAATCAACGATGCATCTTTGGGTGCAGTAATTACGGCTTGGAAAATTTGATCCCAATTAACAAAGAATAAAGCAAAAACTATTATAACGAGAAAAGTAAAATTTGAGAACACTCCCTGAATAAACTCTGTTATTATTACCGCGATTTGTCCGCCTGCAAAAACAAAGTATAATGAGATTAAAAGAAAAGACGCCATAACTACCGGGAATGAAGAAACTTCAATGCCGGCAACGTTAAAATAAAGTGGAATACCAGTAAAATATATTAAAAATCTAGCACTCACTGCCGGAAATATTCCAAAATTTAACAGACCTGAAATAAAAGCGAGAACGCCTGTAAAAATTCTGAAATTTCTGCTGTAGCGCATTTCAAGAAATTGCGCAATGGTTAATGCTCTTGTTTGACGAAATCTGTAAAGTACCCATCCTGAAACAGTTATAGCGAGAAGAACAACGGCCATTATAAATTCCCACCATCTCAATGCAAATCCTGCTACATAGTTCATCTCCCACTGACCGACAATTGTAATTGCGCCAATAGCAGCCATTCCTTGCGAAACAGTAATCATGTATCTTCCGGCGCTTCTTCCGGCAGAAAGAAAATCAGCTACACTTCGAACGAACTTTCTACTGAGCCGAACGCCAAAAAACAAAATAGCCATACAAAAAACGACAATAGCCCAATCAACAAGGGATAAATTCATGGTAGTCCTTTTTAATATTAATTGAATGATGGTTTTGAACGAATACTATGAATCGCCGGCTTGTTTCTTTAAAAATTATTTGATTTGATGAATTAAACGATAATTCTTCTTTCATGGGCAGAATCATAGAAATTTATCAACGTTTTTATTTTAATAAAATTAACATATCTTCTATTCGTAAAATAACAATTATTTTCTGAAAAAAAACAATTCTTTTTTTGCTGTCAACTGAGTATTTTTACTCAGCAGACAAATTGATTATTTTATTAGAAAATTTTCAACTATGCATTACTTTAAATAAATGTTGAATTTATTATTCTTTTCGACAATAATAATGTTATGATACTACAAAGAACTTTGCATTTAATAATAAAAGGAAGATTCCATGAAAAAGATTTTTTTAGTTTTTATTTGTTTGGTTATGGCAACCATTGAAATCAAACCCAAAGAGAAAAACTATCCTTTAATTCCAATGCCGCGAAATGTGGAATGGACAGAAGGCACATTCCAAATATCAAATAGAACTTCCGTTTATGCCGAACAAAAAAATCTTATCAAATATTTTATCACTCAATTAAAATCACTTACGGGCGCTGAACTGCTCACCAACGCTATGAACTTGCCAGTAAATAAAATCATATTAAATGTTGACGGCAATATCGATACAGCAAATATTGAAGCATACAAATTAACCGTTTCATCGGAAAGAATAGAAATAACAGGCGCAAGCGAAACGGGATTATTTAGAGGCATTCAAACTATCTTCCAATTAATTTCACCTTCTTATAAAATTGACAAAAAAAATGTAACAGTTGAAATACCCTGCTGTAAAATTTCGGACAAACCGGTTTTTAGTTGGCGGGGATTAAATCTCGATTGCTGCCGTCACTTTATGGATAAAGATTTTATCAAACGATACATTGACATACTTGCGTATTATAAGTTCAACACATTTCACTGGCACTTAACAGAAGATCAGGGCTGGAGAATTGAGATCAAAAAATATCCTAAGCTTACAGAAATAGGCGCATGGAGAAAAGAAGCCGACGGTTCAATCTATGGCGGATTTTACACACAAGAAGATATTAAAGAAATTGTTGCATATGCCGAAAGCAGATATATAAATGTTGTTCCCGAAATTGAAATGCCCGGTCACGCACTCGCCTCTCTCGCTTCATACCCGGAAAATTCATGTACTGGAGGCCCATTTGAAGTAACAAATTTATGGGGAGTTTTTAGTGATATTTACTGTGCAGGCAACGATTCAACTTTTACATTCTTACAAAATATTATAGATGAAGTAATAGAGCTTTTCCCGGGCAAATATATTCATATCGGCGGAGACGAAGCGCCAAAAGATAGATGGCAAGATTGTCCAAAATGCCAGGCAAGAATTAAAACCGAAGGTTTGAAAGATGAACATGAACTACAAAGTTATTTTATAAAAAGAATATCAAGTTATATTAATTCGAAAGGCAAAGAAGTAATAGGTTGGGATGAAATTCTTCAGGGTGGACTCGCACCTGGTGCTATTGTTCAATCGTGGCAAAGTTTTCAAGGCGCAATCGAAGCAGCTAAACTCGGTCATTACACAATATGTTCGCCAACTTCGCACACATATTTTGATTATGACCAGGATGATTTCGATTTGAGAAATGTGTATTCATTCAAACCGATCCCGGATGGATTATCAGAAGAAGAAAAAAAATATGTGCTCGGCAGTGAAGCAAACATGTGGACTGAAAGAGCTCCGCAGGAAACAATCGACAGCAAATTATTCCCTCGCCTTCTCGCACTAACGGAAGTATTGTGGAATAATCCTGAAAATAAAAACTACGATGAATTTTATTCCCGCCTGCAAGATTCATACAAAGATTTATCTGCACTCGGCATAAAGTACGGACGCGAAGGTAAAGTTATGACTCACTCAACTTTATACGACAATTCAAAAAATGAGTTTTTAATTAAGATTGAACGGGGTCAGAATGACATCGAAATTCGTTATAATATAAACGGCGGTGAACCGGATGCCAATTCAACTTTATACTTATCGCCGATAAAAATAAAAGAGAATTCAATAATAAAAGTTGCGGCATTCAAAGATTCGCATCCTATCGGGAAACAATTCACTTTAGCGTTCGATTTTCATAAAGCAGTTAATTCCAAAATCATTTTGGAAAATCAATACGATAAAAGATATAATGCCGGCGGTGAAAATGGACTGATTGACGGTGTTAGAGGAACAAATAATTTTCGAGATAAATTATGGCAGGGTTACGAAGGAGTTGATTTTGACGGAGTTATTGACCTCGGAGTTGAAAAAGAAATTTCAAAGGTTATCCCGAAATTTTTCTTCGACAGTAATTCATGGATTTTTCTGCCTGTAAAAGTAGAAATTTCTTTATCTATGGATAATGTTAACTATACAAACGCTAAAACTATAATTAATAATATCCCGATGAAAAATTCGGAAATACTTCAGAAAGAATTTGCTGCCGAGTTTGATAATCAAAAAGCAAGATTTGTAAAAGTAAAAGCAGAGAACATTAAAGTCTGCCCCGAGTGGCATCCCGGTGCAGGTTCGAAAGCATGGCTTATGATTGATGAAATTGTAGTTGAATGAATTATCTAATTTAAAGAATCGAGCGCATATTTTATGATGATCTTAAAAATCATAAACAATTATAATGATCTGCGTTCTATAATAAAAAAATATATTAATTGGATTTTACCATGAGCGATAACAAGAAAAAAGAATCACTCCACGCGGGAGCTGTAGAGATTGAAAAAGCTATAAAAGAATATTATCCAGAAAGTGATCCGCTGGTTCTAAAAAAACTTGAGGAATGGCAGAACCTAAAATTCGGATTACTGATGCACTGGGCACCGTCGAGTCAATGGGGAATTGTCGAATCGTGGTCGCTTTGTTCGGAAGATGAGGATTGGTGCAAACGCAAAATTGAAAATTACACAGAGTATAAAAAGCAGTACGAGAATTTGAAAAAAACTTTTAATCCCGTAAAATTCGACCCTGCAAAATGGGCTGAAGCAGCCGAAGCAGCAGGAATGAAATATGTTGTATTCACTACAAAACATCACGACGGTTTTTGCATGTACGATTCAAAATACACCGACTACAAAATCACAGATAAAGAATGCCCATTCCATACAAACCCAAAAGCAACCATAGCAAAAGAAATTTTCGATGAGTTTAGAAAAAAAGATTTTATGATAGGCGCATATTTTTCTAAACCCGACTGGCATTCAAATTATTTTTGGTGGGAAAGGTTTGCAACTCCCGACCGTAACGCAAATTATGATATCGTAAAACATTCCGAGCGCTGGCAAAAATTTGTAGAATTTACACATAATCAAATTGATGAACTGATGACAGATTATGGAAGGATTGATATTCTTTGGCTCGACGGGTGCTGGGTTCGCCATTATTCAGAAGCAGATATTGAAGCCGAAAGAAAAAGCTCGAATGCAAACATTCACCGCATTCAAAACCAGGATATTAACATGCCGTTGATTGCATCGAACTCACGCAAAAAGCAGCCGGGCTTAATAGTTGTTGACCGCGCCGTTCCGGGTTCACAACAAAATTATCTTACTCCCGAAAACCAAGTGCCCGATAAAACCCTTCCCTATCCATGGGAAACATGTATGCCGATTACACCAAGCTGGAGTTACGAACCGGGACTTGAATATAAACCGGCGAGAAAGCTAATCCACACACTTGTTGATGTTGTTGCAAAGGGCGGAAACTTCTTGTTGAATATTGCACCGACTGCCGAAGGCGATTACGAACCTGAAGCTTATGAGCGTTTAAAAGAAATCGGCGAATGGATGAATATAAACAGCGAAGCTATTTACAATACACATCCATTGCCTCCGTATAAAATCGGGAAAACTTGTTTCACTCAATTAGATAATGGAACTGTTTATGCAATTTATCTTGCCGATGAAAATGAGAACTGCCTGCCTTCGAAAATAAGTTTTAACGAGTTTCCACTGTCAAAATATTCAAAGGCAGAATTGCTCGGCACAAAAGAAAGTATCCAGCTTAATAAGCATATAATCGAAATACCTGAAACTGTTCAAAAAAATCCGCCGAGTAAGTATGCATGGGTTTTCAAATTATCACGAACAAAATAAAGAATGGATTATGAAAAAAAAT
>CAZRMG010000255.1:0-4887 GCA_964601095.1 uncultured Melioribacteraceae bacterium
TGGGATTTCTATAAAAGAAAAGATACAGGTCTCGAATAATCTATTTGCATCAATTAAAGGAATTATAAAAGATTTTGATCAGGAAAAAGCTGTTGAAAAAAACAAATTAACCAATTACGGCGTAACAATTTTAATGCAAAAAGTAATTGAGTTTGCAGTTGATGAAAAAAAAGAAAAGCTAAGACAACTGCTGAACAAATCTGATATGGTTAGATTAATGGTAGATTCAGGAGAAATTCGGGCAAAATTAGAATTATCAAATTTATACCAAAGTGATCCAACAGCAGCGCCCAAAGAAAGTACACAAAAAAGGAAAACAACAACGCCGGGGCAAACCAATGTTATTAATTCGGGAATTGTGCAGCTAAAAGAGGTTGCGCTTAAAGGAATTAAATTAAAAGAAATTCTGGACCCGGTTTCAAAACAAAAAACACTTATTATTAACAGAACTTCTCTTAAAGGTAAAGTTGATGCTTCAGCTTTAATGCAAAAAGTAAGAATAATAGCAACTCCTGCACAGACAACATCAAATAGCAACTTGTTTAGTGAAATTATAATAAAATTTAAAACAGTATGACGATTGAAGAATTAATACTCGAATTGGAATTACTACTGAAGTTGACTGAAAATCTAAATCTAGAAATAATCAGCATTTCGATTAATAACTTCGAAAAAGTGAATATCATTATAAAATAAATAAGAATTTTTTTGAAAGGATTTAAAACTGTCTGTTTATAAACATTCGAAGTATAAATTAGTTCAATTATTTTTAAGCATGTACCATTAAATTAGTTCTATTCATCCCTACCGCAGTTGAATGATATAATAGATAAAAAATGAAAACATTATGCGTTATTTTTTTGTATTAATTGAAGCATTGTTTTTATCAACCACTTTAGAATTCTAATAATAAGTTGCAATTACTTTGATTGAATTACATCATTATTAAGCAGTTCCTCGCCCGAAAGATGTAGTTCCTTTTTCATCCCTTTGCCCGATTGAATACTTCCTTATAACTGGTGATAATAGAACCGGAATAAAACCGTACCACCATTTGAGGTGAAAAGTGATTTTAGTAAGGATTTATCCAACGGAAGAAAAATTTACTATTGAGTTGAGGCACAAAATAAATTATGTGGTAGAAAAGAAATTTGGGCGAATAAAATCCTTAAACAAAAGAACGATATATGTATTTGCCCAATTATTTCTCTCGATTGCATACTGTTTTGTAAAGAAATATTTGTGAGGCAGAATAAATGAATATACTAATGGTTTACCCGATGTATCCCGATACGTTTTGGAGTTTTAAACACGCCTTAAAATTTGTATCGAAGAAAGCAAGTTTTCCTCCTTTAGGTTTATTAACTGTTGCTTCGATGCTTCCCAAAAAATGGAACAAAAAATTAATTGATATGAACGCTACCGATCTTAACAATGAAGATATTTTTTGGGCGGATTATGTTTTCATAAGTGCGATGTCTATTCAAAGTGAATCGGCAAACCAAGTAATTGAAAAGTGTAAAAAATTAAACGCAAAAATTGTAGCAGGTGGACCTCTGTTTACAAGTTGTCCCGAATATTATGATAGTGTTGATCACCTTGTTTTAAATGAAGCTGAAATTACATTGCCGAAATTTTTGAGCGATCTATCCGAAGGAAAAGCAAAACACAAATACACATCCGAAGATTGGGCTGATATTACAGCAACGCCTCTGCCGCTTTGGGAATTGGTAAATCTTAAAAACTATACTTCGATGAATGTTCAGTATTCACGCGGCTGTCCATTTGATTGCGACTTCTGCGATATAACGGTTCTTTACGGAAGGAAACCCCGAACTAAATCTAAAGAACAAGTAATTGCGGAATTGGACTCTTTGTTTTATACGGGTTGGCGTGGCTCCGTGTTTTTTGTTGATGATAATTTTATTGGCAACAAAACAAAACTCAAAAAGGAAATACTTCCGGCAATTGCCGAATGGAACGAGAAAAGAACAAATCCTTTTTACTTCAATACCGAGGTATCAATAAATCTTGCCGATGATGATAATCTTATGTGGCTTATGGTTAAAGCCGGATTTGAAGCTGTGTTCATCGGCATCGAATCTCCGAATAAAGAAAGTTTAATAGAGTGCAATAAGAACCAGAATGTAAACCGTGATCTGATTTCAAGTATAAAGAAAATTCAAAATTGGGGTATGGAGGTTCAAGGAGGATTTATAGTTGGTTTTGATAACGATCCTCCGACAATTTTCGATAAACTTACAAACTTTATTCAAGAGAGTGGAATTGTAACGGCAATGGTTGGTTTGTTAAACGCACCGAAAGGAACGAAACTTCAAAAAAGATTACAGGATGAAGGGAGAATGCTTAATGATTTTACGGGAAATAATACCGACTTCTCGATTAACTTTATTCCGCAAATGAATTCCGACACACTTTTGGATGGATATAAGAAAATTCTCAATACCATTTATTCTCCTAAATATTATTACGAACGCGTTATGCGTTTCTTAAAAGATTTTGAGCCGAAAAAGAAAAAAGTTTTTCATCTAAATCCGAATTACATACTCGCATTATTTAAATCAATATTCAAACTTGGCGTTATCGGCGAAGAAAGAATTTATTACTGGAAATTGTTTTTCTGGTCCTTGTTCCGCAAGCCGCAACTGTTTTCTTTGGCTATACTGTTTACGATTTATGGCTTCCATTTCAGAAAAATATCCAACGGTTTTTATTAAGATAATTTAAGATGTATTAATTGGTGATACCATAAATAACAAATTAACACAGGAGGCGGTTATGGAATTTTCGACATTTGCTTTAATTGTTTTCAGTGTCCTAGCAATGATTGTTATTGTTTGTACGGTAATTCTTTACCCCGAATTGAGAGATATTATTAGAGTACTCAAAAGAGATCCTTAAGAATAATTTTTCCAGTGCTTTCAATTTATGTATTCCATTCAGAAAAATTCAAAAGGAGATCTTCAACTTGAAGCAAAGAATAAAAAGTACCACAATTAAACGTATTGCTTTCATTGGAAATTATTTACCACGTCAGTGCGGCATTGCTACGTTTACTACAGATTTATGTGAAGCAATAGCAACTAAATATGTTGAAACGTCGTGCATCGCTTTACCGGTTAACGATAATATTGAAGGTTATGCTTATCCAAATCGCGTCCGGTTCGAGCTTGTAGAAAAGGATATTAATTCTTACAATCGTGCCGCAGATTTTCTAAATATCAACAACGTTGATCTTGTTTGTCTGCAATTCGAATATGGAATATTTGGCGGAAGAGCCGGCAGCTACATCCTCTCGCTTTTGCGTGAATTACGAATGCCGATAGTTACTACTTTACACACAATATTAAATAATCCTGATCCGGATCAGAGAAGAGTTCTGGAAGAAGTTGCCGATCTTTCGGATAGATTGGTTGTAATGAGTGAACGCGGTTCGGAATTTTTACAAAAAATTTATAAGGTTTCGCCGGAAAAAATAGATTTTATTCCGCACGGTATTCCCGATGTACCTTTTGTTGATCCGAGTTTTAACAAAGATCTTTTTGGAGTTGAAGGTAAAACCGTGTTATTGAGTTTTGGTTTACTTTCTTCAAACAAAGGAATTGAAACTGTTATTTCTGCAATGCCTGAAATTGTTGCGCGTTATCCCGAATGTGTTTACATAGTTGTTGGAGCTACACATCCGCATGTTATAAAACATGAAGGTGAAACTTATCGACTCTCGCTTCAATGGTTGGCACAGCAGAAGGGTGTTGAAAGCAACGTTATCTTTTATAACCGATTTGTAAGCTCGGAAGAGCTTGTTGAGTTTATTGGCGCCGCCGATATTTATATCACACCATATTTAAACGAAGCACAAATAACATCCGGAACTTTGGCATATACAGTTGGAGCCGGCAAAGCAGTCATTTCTACTCCGTATTGGTATGCGCAAGAAATGCTTGCAGATGGAAGAGGTATTCTTGTTCCGTTTCGAAATCATGAATCTTTAGCGCACAAGGTTATAAAATTATTAGATAATGAAGCCGAACGACATGCGATGCGTAAAAGAGCATATATGTTTGGACGCGCAATGATATGGTCCGAAGTAGCACAGCGATATATGGAAAGTTTTGAACGAGCAAAGGTCGAACGACGTCATTATATGCCGGCTGGATTTATTTCAAAAGCACTCGACAAATATCTCGGCGAGCTTCCCCCGCTTAAGCTCGATCACTTAAACAGATTAACAGATTATACAGGCATATTTCAGCACGCACTTTTTACAGTTCCAAATTATTCGCATGGTTATACAACCGACGATAATGCACGAGCTCTTTTAGTTAGTATTCTATTGGATGAATTAGGAAACATCGAAAACCCGGGACTGACTTCCCGCTATCTTGCATTTCTTGGATTTGCTTTTAATTATAAGACAAAAAGATTTCGAAATTTTATGGATTACCAGCATAACTGGATGGAAGAATCAGGATCGGATGATAGCCATGGCCGCGCACTTTTAGCGTTGGGAACAGTATTAAATCATTCGGATAATCCTTCATTCTGTAGTATGGCAGGCTGGCTTTTTGAACAAACATTGCCTTCAATTTTATTAACTACAAGTCCGCGCGCTTGGGCATTTGCTCTTATCGGCATTCATGAGTATTCACAAAAATTTGATGGTGACCGCAGATCAAATAATGTTCGAGATGAAATAGCAGGACGGCTTTTAAAATTATATCAAGATAATCGTACCGATGAATGGCATTGGTACGAAAAAGAACTTTCATATTGCAACGCAGCAATACCTCATGCTTTACTTACTTGCGGAAAATCAATTCCGAACAAAGACATGACAGATGCCGGAATAGAATCTTTGAACTGGCT
>CAZRMG010000256.1:0-4837 GCA_964601095.1 uncultured Melioribacteraceae bacterium
GCGGAACAAAAACAAAATGTGTTTTAACTGATGATGATTTAAAAATTATTGACTCACAAATCGGCAGTGCAACAAATCCTTTATCTGTTGGTTTTGATGAATCGGCAGATGTCTTAGCTAATCTCGTAAAACAAGTCTACAAAAAAATTAAAAGAAACAGCAAGGTTTATATTTGCGCGGGAGTTGCCGGATGCGGCAGAGAATTCCATGCAAAAAAATTAACAAGTAAGTTGAAAAAAAAATTAAACAGATTGGATTTGGCATTTGAAGATTTATCAATTGTTAGCGATGCGGAAATTGCCTTGGAAGGCGCTCTATCCGGCAAACCGGGAATGTTATTAATTGCGGGAACAGGATCGATTTTAATCGGCAAAGATATTTATGGAAATTTTTATGCAGTCGGCGGATACGGAAAATTAATCGGCGATGAAGGCAGCGGTTATTCAATAGGCAGAAAAGGATTGAATTTAGTTTCTAAATATTACGACGGACGCGGCGGCGAATCTTTACTTGTAAAATATCTATCAGAAAAATTTGGTATTAATAACCGCGATGAATTAATCACAAAAGTATATTCAAAGAATTTGAATATTTCTGATGTAACTCCCCTTGTTTTACTCGCCGCTAAAAATTACGATAACCTTTGCATCAAACTATTAAACGAAGAAATAATTGAAATAGAAACCCATGTTAATTCATTGATTAAAAAACAGGCTTTTAAAAATTCACTTCTAACTTTCAGCGGAAGCTTGCTTACAAATCAGAACTATATTTCAACACATTTAAAGAACCGGCTTAAAGAAAAAGTAAAAATCGTAAAAGCAAAATATCCACCGGAAATCGGCGCGGTAATTATCGCAAAGAAAATACTACTTTAAAAAAATCAACAGAACATCATAGAGAGGTAACAAGGTTTTACTTGGAAAAAAGTAAGCAATCACAACCGCTCGCCAAGCTGAATGGGCGCCTGCCACTGTCGAGTCAAGTCGGGGGACTAAAAGGTGGTGGCTTTCAGAATAAGTCCGCTTTCATTCCGTGCTTGACACGGAATCCAGAAAATATAGCTTTGGATTCCGGTTCTTCGCTGCGCTCGACCGGAATGACTTCCATAGCGTATATTATATTACATTCGTCTAAAAAGATAGTTTTCTATATCATAATAAAATTCGGAAAATCATGAATAATACTTCTCACGAAACAACTTCAATCAAACAAAAAAATCCTTGGAGCTGGGTTCCTTCGCTATATTTTGCCGAAGGTTTACCATACATTATTGTTATGACTGTTTCTGTAATAATGTATAAAAAACTCGGCGTGTCGAATGAAGATATTGCGTTATATACAAGCTGGCTTTATCTGCCGTGGGTTTTAAAACCATTGTGGAGTCCGTTTATTGATGTTGTACGCACTAAACGCAAATGGATTACTTCGATGCAATTGGTAATTGCAGCAGGTTTAATTGCTGTCGCCGTTGCAATTCCTCTCCAAAGTTTTTTTATGATAACAATTGCAATACTTACTTTTTTAGCTTTTGCGTCTGCCACGCAGGATATTGCAATCGACGGATTTTATATGCTTGCGCTTCCGGAAAGCAAGCAGGCTTTCTTTGTTGGAATTAGAAGCACGTTTTATAGAATAGCAATGATAACCGGGCAGGGTTTGCTTGTAATTTTTGCCGGGTATATCGAAACCTCATCGGGCAATATTCCGCTTGCGTGGACAATCACTTTTATTGCTGCCGCAGTTTTATTCATTTTGTTTTTTATATATCACAA
Source organism: uncultured Melioribacteraceae bacterium (assembly GCA_964601095.1). Lineage (GTDB taxonomy): Bacteria > Bacteroidota > Ignavibacteria > Ignavibacteriales > Melioribacteraceae > JAEWUC01. Next base: position 1,776 of record CAZRMG010000256.1, read on the forward strand.
TTTGATTTTACCTAAACCCGATTCGGATAAACCCGCAAAGTCAATCAACAGCAAAACTATTTTTGAGGATTTTGTTAAAAGTTTTAAAAGCTTTTTCGAAAAAGAAAAAATTTTCATCATAATCGGATTTCTGTTGTTATACAGACTCGGCGAATCGCAGCTTGTAAAATTATCACCGCCGTTCATGCTTGATGCACGAGATGTCGGCGGATTGGGTTTATCAACCTCCGAAGTTGGTTTTATTTACGGAACAATCGGAATAATTGCATTGATAATCGGCGGAATATTAGGGGGATTGTTAATTGCAAAAGACGGTTTAAAAAAATGGCTGTGGATAATGATCATCGCTATAAACGTTCCTGATATTTTTTATGTATATCTTGCTTTTACACAACCTGAAAATATTTTTATTGTTTATGCCTGTGTTGCGGTGGAACAATTCGGTTATGGTTTGGGTTTCACCGCCTACATGATGTATTTGATTTACATTTCCGCCGGTGAATTTAAAACTTCCCACTTTGCACTCGGCACAGGTTTTATGGCTTTGGGAATGATGATACCCGGTATGTTCAGCGGAATGATTCAGGCATCGATAGGATATAAATCATTCTTTATTTGGGTTTGTATTGCGACTATTCCATCTTTCATAATTGCAAAGTACATTCCATTGGATGAAAAATTTGGTGTAAAAGACAAAGCCGGATGAGTATTATCTCTTGATCTTGATCTTGCTCTTATTCTTGACCTTGCTCTTGTTCTAAAAAACTTGATAAAAATGTTCGGCAACAAATTTCAAATTGAATACGTCTCATGTTTCAACAATTAGGAGGACTATTGAATCCCGATCATGTAATTGAAGTACGCGGGCTTACAAAAAAATTTAAGAACCTCGTAGCCGTCAACAATCTCGATCTTAATGTTTACCGCGGCGATGTATTCGGATTTTTAGGACCCAACGGCGCAGGCAAAAGCACAACTATTAGAATGCTGCTTTCGCTGATAAAACCAACCGCAGGATCAATCAGAATTTTCGGAATGGATATCAAAGAAAACCGTGCAAAGATTTACAGCAAGATTGGCGCGATTGTAGAGAAGCCGGATTTTTATCTATATCTCTCGGCTTATAAAAATTTAGAAATACTCGGCAAGATGTCCGGCGCTGATACTTCTAAGAAAAAAATAATGGAAATGCTCGAACTTGTTGGATTGGCAAAAAGGTATAAAAGCAAGGTAAAGACATATTCGCACGGAATGAAGCAGCGGCTCGGTTTAGCGCAAGCTTTGATTCATGATCCCGAATTAATAATCCTCGACGAACCCACAACCGGACTTGACCCGCAGGGCATGAAGGAAATCCGAGATCTTATTATTTATCTAAGTAAAGAAAAAAATAAAACAATATTTCTTTCATCACACATTTTGAGGGAAGTTGAATTAATTGCCTCGCGCATGATAATTATAAGTAAAGGAACCACACAGGTTGAAGGAACAGTTGAAGAACTTTTAAAAAGCGATAAAGTAAGCGTGGCTTTCGAAGTTGACCGAATTGAAGAGGCAAAAGAAATTATTACCAATTCACAGTGGCAGAACAGTTTTAAGTCATCAATCAAAAACGAAATGACATTCGAACTTGCAAAAAATGAAACATCGGAGTTGAATAAATTTTTAGTAGAAAAAGGATTCGCCGTGAGCGCTGTTATTCCCGTCCGTTCCCTCGAAGACTACTTTTTGAAAATAACCGAAGGGAGCGACAAATGACAACTTTAATTTGGATCGAACTTCAAAAAATGTTTAAGAAGTGGAGAACATACATCGGTTTTATCGCGATAGGTGTTTTAACCCCGATAGTACAAATCACACTTTATTTTACGGGCGATAGTTATGTCGAATCTATGACGCGCAGCTTGCAAAACTCGTTCGTTCTCGTCGGCAATCTGTTTAACGGCTACTTAGTTGCAAATTTAATTTTGTATTCAATGTTCATACATATTCCTTTCTTGATCGTTCTTGTCGGCGGCGATATTCTCGCGGGTGAAGCTACGGCTGGAACTTACAGAATGATTTTAACTAGGCCGGATTCACGCTTTAAAATTATTACATCTAAATTCCTTGCAGGAATTATATATGTTACTTCGCTAATTGCTTGGCTTGCGTTTTTAAGTTTGGGCGTTAGTGTTTTAATATTCGGAACCGGCGAGTTGGTTTCGATAAGAGAAAGATTAATAATATTCGCAGCCGATGACGTACTCTGGCGTTTCTTGTGGGCTTATTTGTTTTCTATTTTAAGTATGTCAACCGTCTTTGCGCTGTCTTTCTTTTTTTCATCGTTGGTGCAGAATGCAATAGGACCAATAGTTACAACTATGGCGGTGATCATTATTCTTTTAATTTTATCTGCGCTGCCGATTGATTTTCTCGATACATTGAAACCATACTTCTTCACATCTCATATGCCGCAGTGGAGCGGTTTCTTTAACGACCCGATTGATTCAGCCGAAATGCTGAAGTCTGCGGGAATACTTCTAGCTCACATCGTTGGACTTTACGCAATTACAACATACATCTTTGTTAAAAAAGATATTCTAAGTTAGAACGGAGACATCTATGAAAAAGTTATTGATTATTGTTTTTATAATCGTATCAAGTATAAATGCCCAGCAAAAGGATCCGCAAAAAATTCTTGATGCGGTTATTCAAAAATTTAATAAAGTAAAAGATTACGAAGCTGATATTTCGGCAAAAGTTGATATTAGTTTCATAAAAGTACCTGAAACAAAAGCGAAGGTATATTTTAAGCATCCCGACAAAACAAAGATAGATTCAAAAGGTTTTGCAATGCTGCCGAAACAAAGCGTAAACTTTTCTCCCGCCGATTTGTTGAAAGGTGATTTCAATACTTTTTATGTAAAAACCGAAAAAGTTAACAACGTGAATCTTGATGTTATTAAAATTATTCCCAACGACGATTCGAGCGATGTTATTCTTTCAACTTTATGGGTTGATGAAAAATTGATGCAGATTAAGAAAGTCGAAATGACAGGAAAACGTTCCGGCACTACTTC
>CAZRMG010000257.1:0-2387 GCA_964601095.1 uncultured Melioribacteraceae bacterium
AATGAAAATGGCGGTTACTATAGATGGAAAAATAGCCGATACTGGTTATAATTCTAAATGGATAACTTCGGTTGAATCCCGCAGCATGGTTCATGAATTAAGAAGCAGCCATGACGCAGTGCTTGTTGGGATAAAAACAGTTAAAGCAGATAATCCCAAATTAAATGTTCGATTGGTTGAAGGAAGAAATCCTAAAAGAATTGTAATTGACTCGAAACTTGAAATAGAACCTGAATTTAAAATCATTAAATCGAATAAAGATAATAACGTAATTGTTATCACGTCGAAAAAGAATAAGACTAAAAAACGAAAGCTTGAAAAATTATTGCATCACGGCGTTGAAATTGTATTCGCGCCGGAAAATAAAGACGGACGAATTGATCTTGTAAATGCGTTGAAAAAAATTGGTGAAAAAAATATAATCTCCGTTTTGGTTGAAGGCGGCGGAAAAGTTTTTTCTTCGTTTATTAAAGAAAAACTCGAAGACGAAATCCTAATTTTTATAGGTCCGAAAATATTAGGAAGCGGAATTCCTTTAGCCGACGGATTAGGAATTAAATCAATTCAAAAAGCATATAATTATTGCATTAAAGATATGGATAAAGTCGGCGAAGACGCTCTTCTTAAATTGGTAAGAAGATAACAACTGTAAAAAATTTATTGGAACGCAGATCGAATATGATTTTTTATTACAAACTATCAGTCACCATATAAATCAACGAACTATTAAACAGAATTCTTTAATTAATCAAAGAATTATTTATACCGCATGAAACGGATAGAGCAGAAAGTAATCGGATTTATCGAACGGGAGAAATTAATTGAACCAGGCGATAAAATTTTAATTGCTTTTAGCGGAGGACCCGATTCTGTTTTTGCTCTGAAATTTTTTTCTAAGTTTTCTAAAAAATATAAGATTAGCATCACGGCAGCTCATTTCAACCACAATCTTCGTGGTAATGAGTCGGATAAAGACGAATTATTCTGCGAGGAAATGTGTGAAAAATTAAACATTCCTTTATATGCCGTTCAACTTGATGTTATAAAGTTCGCCAAACTTCATAAAATATCCATTGAAGAAGCAGCGAGAAATTTAAGGTATAAAAATCTTGAAGATATCCGCCTTGATTTTGAATGCGATAAAATTGTAACCGCTCACAATCTAAACGATAATACGGAAACCGTTCTTCTAAATTTTTTTACCGGCACAGGCTATTCCGGTTTTATGGGTATCCCCGTAAGAAGGGGAAAAATTATTCGCCCTTTACTTTGCGTTTCCAAGCAAGAAATTTTGGATTACCTAAAGTGGAATAAAATTTCTTTCCGCATTGATTCCTCGAATAATGAGAATGATTTTAAAAGAAATTTTCTTCGCAATAAGATTATTCCGCAACTCAAAAATAAAATTAACCCATCACTTGACGACGCGATTTATAGATCGTCAAAAAGTCTTGAAAAAGCTTCGCAGGTATTAATTGATACAGTAAATAAATTTACGGACGAATTTATTTCGGAAAAAAGAGATTCAATACGAATCAAAACCGTCCTTTTTGAATCTTATGACGATTGGATTGCCGGAGAGGTGGTTAAAAATGTTTTACGTAAAAAATTCAATTATCAATTTGATTACAGTAGTTTTCTGAAGATCAAATCACTCGTTAAAAATCAAAAAGGAAAATCTGTACAACTTATTTCCAAACTTAAATGCATAAGAGAAAAAGATTCCATTGTAGTTCTGAACCAAAATGAAATAGAAGATGTTAGATATAAACTGAAAGCGGGCGGCAAATTAAAAGTCGAAGGTAAAATATTAAGCATAGAACATGTTGATAAAAAGGATATTAAATTCGAGCCGGGCGGCAAAGTTGAATATATAGACGCAGATAAATTAAACGATATTTTTATATTTCGTAAGTGGAAAACCGGCGATAAGTTTTTTCCGTTAGGCATGAAGAATAAAAAAAATGTCTCGGATTTTCTAACAGATATGAAAATTGAAACGTCTGAACGAAAGAGTAATTTTATTTTAGAGAACGGGAACAATATAGTTTGGGTTGTCGGTTTAAGAATCGACGATCGTTATAAAATTAATTCAAAAACAAAAAAAGCATATAAAATTAAATATGGATGAAGTAATTCAAAACGGCAAAGATGAAATTTGGGTGGGGACGGAAAAGTTTATTCCTTATCTAACCGAGCAGGAAATCCAAAAGCGAATTGCAGAACTCGGCAAAGAAATTTCCGAAGAGTATAAAACCAAACTTCCTATTTTCATCGGAGTATTAAACGGTTCGTTTATGTTTATGTCCGATTTGTTGAAAAATATAACAAATGGTCTTTATATGAACCTGAAACGTCTCTACAGAAATCATTCGACCACAGGCTGG
>CAZRMG010000257.1:2397-4821 GCA_964601095.1 uncultured Melioribacteraceae bacterium
TCAAATTATCGAGTTACGGCGATGAAAAGATTTCGGCAGGCAGGGTAAAACTTTTAAAAGAGTTAAATGCCGATATTAAAGACAGGCATTTAATAGTAGTGGAAGATATAGTTGATACCGGTCTATCAATAAAATATATTGAAGAATTAATTGAAGGCCATCAACCGGCAAGTGTAAAGGTTGCATCGCTTTTAATGAAGCCCGACAGTCTGAAATATGACATCAAAATTGATTATATTGGCTTCAAAATTCCCAATAAATTTGTGATAGGATACGGGTTGGATTACGCTCAAAAGTATAGAAACTTGAGCTCAATTTATGTTTTAAGCGAATAATGGAGATTAAATAAAATAATGTTTGAACCTATAAAGAAATTAAATATGGCAGAATCGGATAATAATCAAAACAGAAAAAAACCACTCGGCGGCGGATCTCAAAAACCAGACGGAGATTTCGATTGGTCGAAAATAATACGCACCGTTTTCAGTTGGGGTGCAGTGATAATTGCAGCGGTAGTTATTATGCAGTTTATGCGTTCAGGAAATACTGCCTCTGTTGAAGTTCCTTATGTTACATACAGGGATGTACTTAACAGCGATAAAATTGCCGAAGCAAAAATTTATAAAACGGATATTAATGATTACAGGTTGGAAGGCACGTTAAAACAAAAAGAAACAATCAATATTAACGGTACACCGGTTGAAGTAAAAACATTTTCCGTTACTCTCGTTGAGTCTGTGATTCAAGATCAATATAAAATTTGGGATGAAAAAGGAATTAAGTATTCATTCGTAAAAGAATCAAATGAATGGATGACTGTTTTACTCGGGTTTATTCCATGGATTTTATTATTAGCCATATACATTTTCTTTTTTAGAAGAATGCAAGGCGGCGGTGCCGGCGGAACAAGAGGAATTTTTAACTTCGGAAAAAGCAGGGCAAAATTAATTTCCGAATCGGCAATAAAAGTAACATTCAAGGATGTAGCCGGAGCCGATGAAGCAAAACAGGAACTTGAAGAGATTATAGAATTTTTACGCGAACCGGGTAAATTTCAAAAACTTGGCGGTAAAATTCCGCGCGGTGTTTTGTTGTTGGGCCCTCCAGGGACAGGTAAAACACTATTGGCTCGTGCGGTAGCAGGCGAAGCTGGCGTGCCTTTCTTCTCAATTTCCGGTGCGGATTTCGTAGAGATGTTTGTCGGCGTCGGTGCAAGCCGTGTACGCGATCTTTTTGAACAAGGAAAGAAAAGCGCTCCATGTATTATTTTTATTGATGAAATTGATGCCGTTGGACGCCATCGCGGTGCCGGTTTAGGCGGCGGACACGATGAACGTGAGCAGACTTTAAATCAACTTCTTGTTGAAATGGACGGCTTTGAACAGAATAGCGGAGTTATAATTATTGCGGCAACAAACCGCCCGGACGTGCTCGACCCTGCATTGTTGCGTCCCGGACGTTTTGATAGGCAAGTTGTAGTTGACCGCCCGGATGTAAAAGGCCGCGAAGGAATATTGAAAGTTCATACAAGAAAAATTCCTTTAGATACTGATGTTGAATTGGAAACTTTAGCAAAAGGCACACCCGGTTTGGCTGGTGCAGAGTTGGCAAATATGGTTAACGAAGCGGCTCTTCTTGCAGCAAGGAAAAATAAAAAGAAAGTTGAGATGGCGGATTTTGAAGAAGCCAAAGATAAAGTTATGATGGGTATGGAACGAAAAAGCATGATAATTAGCGAAGAAGAAAAGAAAGTTACTGCTTATCATGAAATAGGTCACGTACTTGTTGCAAGAATGATTCCCGAAGCCGACCCGGTTCATAAAGTTACAATCATTCCGCGAGGAAGAGCGCTTGGTGTTACTACTTATTTACCAGTTGATGAAAAACATACTTACTCTAAAGAATATCTTGAAGCAATGATTACTTATGCTTTGGGCGGACGCGCGGCGGAGAAATTAATTTTCAACCGTTATACAACCGGTGCGGGTAATGATATTGAAAAAGCTACCGGAATTGCACGTAAAATGGTTTGTGAATGGGGAATGAGTGAAAAACTCGGACCGCTTGCATACGGCGCAAAAGAAGAAGAAATATTTCTAGGCCGCGAAATTACAAAGCATAAAGATTTTAGTGAACAGACTGCCCAAGATATTGATTCGGAATTGAAAAATATAATTATCGGTTGCATGACCCGTGCTGAAAAAATTCTTTCAGAAAATACCGAAGTGCTTCATAAACTTTCGATGGAACTTCTGGAACGTGAAATTCTTGATTCCGATGAAATTGATAAAATCATTAAGGGAGAAACTTTACCTCCTGTTAAACGTAACGGCGCGGAATCGGATAAAACAAACAGCGTAGAAGTACCTGATCATGTTCAAAAATTAATTGATGAAAAAAAACAGAGACAAACTGAAAAATCTT
>CAZRMG010000258.1:0-4769 GCA_964601095.1 uncultured Melioribacteraceae bacterium
TTTTATTAAACATCATGATGGAAGAAGGACAGTTATTCCGGTGCACGCAAACGAAGATTTAGGTCCGGGAATCTTGTCAAAAATCTTAAAGGATTTAGAACTCACAAAAGAAGATTTCAAAGACCTTCTCAACAATTAGCAAGTTAAAATTTCATAAACATGTTTATCTTCGCAATAGTAAAAACTATTTCATTATTTTTATTGTTGTCGGTATTATAATTTGAAAGGAAATGATGTCAAACAATCATAAAATATCAATAATAACTTTGGGCTGTTCCAAAAACACTGTGGATTCCGAAAGATTAATGAGTCAGCTCAAACTAAATAAATTTGATTTAACGGATGATCCGAACAAAGCCGACTCGGTTGTAATAAATACATGCGGATTTATTGAAGCGGCAAAGGAAGAATCAATCAACACAATTCTGTCCGCTCTGGAGTTGAAGAAAAAAGGAAAGATTCAAAAGGTCGTAGTCGCCGGATGTCTTTCAGAAAGATACATGAATGATCTTCGCAAAGAGATCCCGGAAGTTGATGCATATTTCGGAACGGAAGCTTATGAAGGAATAGTTAAAGAATTCGGCGGCGACTTAAAATATGAATTGCTTGGCGAACGAATTATTACAACTCCAAAACATTATGCATATTTAAAAATTTCCGAGGGCTGCGATAATCCGTGTTCTTTCTGCGCTATCCCGTTAATGCGCGGGCTTCATAAATCCGCACCCGTTGAAGAACTTTTAAAGGAAGCATCGGCTCTTGCAAAACAAGGCGTTAAAGAATTGAATATTATCGGGCAGGATACTACAGATTACGGAAAAGAACTTTATAATAAAAGAATTGCTGCCGATCTGTTTAGAAAAATTTCAGGCATCGACGGAATTGAATGGATAAGATTATTATACGCCTACCCTTCTCATTTCCCGGATGATTTGATTAAAGAAATTGCAGAAAATCCCAAGATTTGTAAATACATAGATATTCCTCTTCAACATATTTCGGATAATGTTTTAAAATCAATGCGGCGTGGAATTACACAAAGAAGAACCAAGGAACTTTTATTTACACTGAAAGAACAGATTCCAAATTTAACTTTGCGCACAACTTTTATTGTCGGCTATCCAAATGAAACAGAAAAAGAATTTAGAGAGCTATGCGATTTTGTAAAAGAAATTCAATTCGACCGTTTTGGTGTTTTTACATATTCAGTTGAAGAAAACACACCGAGCTATATTCTCGGCGACCCGGTTCCACAGGAAATTAAAGAAGAACGCAAAGCCGAACTAATGGAAATTCAAAAAAATATTTCGCAGTCAATTAATGAAAAGTTAATCGGTCAAAAAATGAAAGTGCTTATCGACGGCAAAGAAGGCGGTTTTTATATCGGCCGTTCGGAACGCGATGCACCCGAAGTTGACGGCGAAATATTGATTGATGCAAAAGACGTTATACTTTCAACGGGTCAATTTTATAGTGTGGAAATTTACGATTGCAATGAGTATGATTTGTTTGCTAATTTAAGCCGGGTATAAAGGTAAAATTATGAAACATATATTTATCATTTTAGTATTTATTTATTTCCCTTTGAATGCTCAAGTTGAGTACTCAAAAGGAGCAAATAAAACCACCGATGTTCCTCTTTTTTCCATAGATGCCGCAAATTATAGAAGCAACACACCGGGCAAAACCAAGGTGGACTTCTTCGTGCAAGTTCCTTACAGCGAGATACAGTTTGTTAAAAGAAGCGACGGCTTTTTTGCAAGTTATAGCGTCACTATTACTTTTATGGATAAGGATAAAAACAATATACTTTCGGAAAGAATTTGGAAGGAACAAATTCTCGAAAATGATTTTAACCGCACGATTGCCAAAAACAACTTCAATTTATCGTATAAAACTTATGATCTTCGACCCGGCGATTATCATTTTAAATGCACTGTTGAAGATTTGGATTCAAGAAGAACAGCAACTCGTGAATTCCCGTTTAAAGTTGAGGAATTGTCGGACACGCTTGGTTTAAGCAACCTTATATTGGTTTCGAATGTGCTCGTTGATTCCGGCGGTGAAACAATAATACCAAATGTTTCCAAGATTGTAACGAGCAGTATGGATTCTCTGCAGTTTTATTTTGATGTCTATTCGGACAAAGAACAACTAGTTTACCTTGAATATATTCTGGAAGATATCAAAGCAAATCAGTCAACAAAAACTTTGGACCCGCGTAATGTTAAGCCCGGAGCCAATTCGTTTTTCTTTACTTTGCCCGATACCAAATTCAAGCTCGGCGAGTATTCGTTAAAAATTATTTTAAAGAACAACGACTGGAAAGAAATTACATCTACAGAAAAAAAATTCCTTTCTAAAATTGAAGGTATGCCGAGCATAATCACGGATCTCGACAAAGCAGTTGAGCAGCTTTTATATATTGCAACGCCCGCCGAACGTGATAATATCGAAGAAGCCGGCGACTATAACGGAAAGCTCGAAAGATTTTTAGACTTTTGGAATAAGAAAAAACCAAATCCTAATATTGATGATAATCCTATACTTTATGAATATTATAGAAGGATCGAATACGCCAATAAAAATTTTAAAGGATTGAGTGAAGGATGGCGGACGGATATGGGTTTGATTTTTGTTACTTTCGGTCCGCCGAGTAACGTTGAACGCCACCCGTTTGATTCGGATTCCAAGCCGTATGAAATTTGGGATTATTACGATCAAAACAGATCATTTGTTTTTGTTGATCAAACCGGTTTCGGCGATTACCGTTTGTACAATCCCGATTACAGCCGCTGGCCTGGATATAGGCAATAATGAGTTCAGAACGTAGAGTGAAGAGTGTAGAATTAAAATAACTTTTCATTCCTACGTTAAATCTTTATAGAACAAGGAATTAATTTAATAGAATTTTTAAAAACTCTACACTCTTAATTCATCACTCTACACTAAATATGATACTTTCAGTTACATTAAATCCGTTATTAGAAAAAAGATTGTTTTTTGAAAATGTCGAACTCGGCACTTCTCAACGGGCAGATAAAGAAATGTTTGCTGCAGGCGGAAAAGGCATTAACGTAAGCCGTCAATTAAATCTGCTTGGGATTGATAATTCATCATTTACTTTTATCGGCGGTAATAACGGGAAAATCTTCCGGCATATTTTAAATGAAGAAGAAATAAACTTCTCACTTGTTTCTATTAAATCGGAAACGCGTTGTGCTGATATAATAATTGAAGAAAAAGCAAATCGCATCACTACATTTTTCGGAATCAATAGCGTTATTACAAAAGAAGAATCCGATGAGTTTAAACAAAAACTTGAGAAGATGATATTAAATTGCTCGACAGTTGTATTTAGCGGAAGCTCTCCCTGCGAAACTACAAACGATATTTTTTCGTATGGAATTGAATTGGCGAACAAGCAAGATAAAACTTCTATTCTTGATACCTACGGCGCGCATCTTCAAAAATGTATTGACGCTTCGCCGACAGTAGTTCATAACAATGTTAATGAAGTTGAGAATTCCCTCGGTATTTCTCTAAAAGATGAAAGCGACAAAATCAATTACCTAAAAAAACTTTATTCAAAAAACATTAAACTATCTTTTTTAACCGACGGTGCTAAGCCCGCTTATGCATGCAAGTTCGGTTTTATTTACAAAATTATTCCGCCGGAAATCAAAACTATAGATTCGACTGGAAGCGGGGATGCTTTTGTTGCCGGTATTATTCACGGCTTAGAACACGCTCTTGTTTTCGATGAGTTTGTAAAAAATGCAGTTGCACTCGGCGCTGCAAACGCCGCAAAATTAGAAACTTGCTCGGTTGATAAAGATGAATTGCATAATTATTTCGATAAAGTTATTATAGAAACAATCGGCAAAAAGATGAAGATAATTGATGACTCACCGAATTATTAGCATAACAATTTTATTTTTCTTCTTGTCTCCATTCTTTCTCAATTCTCAAACAATTACTTCAATCGAAATTGAAGGTGCTGAAAATTTTTCATCGTCGAGATATCAAGCTTGGATGAAGATTTCTTCAGGAGCAAAAATATTCGAAGGTATTGAAGATACACTTTCTAAAAGAATAACCTTTGGATTAATAAACGAAGGTTATTACAATTCACAAATAAGAAAAATACTTTTTAAAACAGTTGATTCATCAAGTGTAAAATTATTAATTGATATAATCGAAGGAACCGAAACAAAAATAAACCGTGTTGTTTTTTCAAGTACATCTCATGATTCATTATTCATTTCTCGTAAATTTGAGCAGCTTAAAAATCAAGATTTATCACAGCAAAATTTGGAACCTGTTTACTCGGAAATATTGGACCGGCTTGAAAACAATGGATTTCCTTTCGCTAAAATTAAAATGGAATCCGTTTATTTTTATGACGATTCGATTTCGGGCGAACATTTTACCGATGTTTATTTTGCAATTGATGAAGGAGATGAAAGCAAAATTAGTATTATTGAGATTGCCGGCAACACTAAGACAAAAGATTATGTAATAACACGGGCGGCAGGGGTTAACGTCGATGAGATTTATGAACAGTTAAAAATAGAAAACATACCCGCCGGTTTAAATCGTTTACGTTTTTTTGAACCGGTTGAAATGCCGCAATTTTATTTTAATTCTAAAAACCAGGGCGTACTAAAAATTATTGTAAAAGAAAAAGAAACGAATAATTTCGACGGCGTGTTCGGATATGTGCCTTCATCCAATCAGAACGAAAAGGGATTTTTTACAGGATATGT
>CAZRMG010000259.1:0-4767 GCA_964601095.1 uncultured Melioribacteraceae bacterium
GATCATGTTCAAAAATTAATTGATGAAAAAAAACAGAGACAAACTGAAAAATCTTCCGAAAAAACAGATGGTATCAGCTGAACGCGCAACTATAGATTATCAAAGTGAAGTTTTAAGAAAAACTATTCATCTTTGTTCTCTTTCGATTCCGGTTGTATATTATTTTATTACAAGAGAATTGGCGCTCGCAATTTTAATTCCTTTAACCGTTTTTTCTTTGGTTATGGATTTAAGCCGTTATTATTTCAAACCGCTTAGCGAAGTATTCTATAAAATTTTCGGCTTTCTTTTACGCAGACACGAGAAAGATGAAAAGAAAAAAAATCTTAACGGTGCTACCTATGTTTTAATTTCCGCGGTTATTGTTGTCACGCTTTTTCCAAAAATATTTGTAATAACAGCATTCTCGGTTTTAATTATTGGTGATATTGCGGCAGCACTCATTGGCCGCAAGTTTGGAAGAACGCCGTTCCTTTTTAAAAGTCTTGAAGGAACCTTAGCATTCTTTGTATTTTCATGCATTGTAATTCTATTTACGCCTAAAATTGAAGGCAATATGATAGAATTCATCATCGGTTTTATTTCTGTTGGTATAGGTGCAATTGCCGAAAATATCTCTTCCGGATGGGCGGATGATAATCTCACAATCCCGGTAACAATAGGAATTGCTATGTGGATTCTTTATGCGCTTTTACTTCCACACCTGCCTCTTATTCTTCCGAACGTTCCCAATTAAATTGAAACAATAGATGAATGTATAAAGTATAAGCGAAAAAATGAGCGGTAAAATGAAAAATAAAATGACGCGAACAAGAATAAAAAGAAGTTCAACGTTTTTTTTTATTACAGTATTAGTATCGTTTTTGTTTTATTCATGCGGCGGAAAAAAATCTGCTGTTGGACTTGAAGATGAAATAATTGTGTTTGCCGATTCTACCGAATTCTATGATTTAGAAAGTTCGTTATTAACTGTATTCAGCAAATTAATATATACCCCGCAACCCGAAATTCTTTTTAATCTTACACGAAAAAATATTACCGAATTTGAAAAATATAAGAATAGGAAAAGCATAGTTTTTGTTGCGCCTCTGAATTCGAGCTCAGATGTTGCTAAGTTTATAGACAATATGCTCGATCAAAATGTGAAGAATTTGGTAAATGAGGATTCGGTTACGGTCGTAAATAAAAAAAGTTTGTGGGCGAATGATCAACTTGTAATGGTTCTGACTGCACCGGATATGCAAAAGCTTAACAAAAGTATTTTAGACCGCAGCGATGATCTTATTCACTATTTTCAAAGGATATCCGATGATCGTTTGAAACAGAGTTTATATAATTCCACATACGAACAAAAGAAAATTGAAGCGCAGATATTAAAAAAATATGGTTGGATGATTTACGTGCAGACTGATTATATGCTTGCGAAGGATGATTCAACTAATAATTTTGTTTGGTTACGTAGAACTCCCGGCAGTGATTTAGAACGTTGGATATTTGTCCATTGGATTGACAATGCCTCGCCGGAAATGTTGAACCGGGATTCTGTTTCCGTTTTAAGAAATAAATTAACGAATAAATATTTAAGATCATCAGACGATTCAAGCTATATTGAAATATCGAACGACTATAAAACAACGCGCGAGGTTAATTTCCTTGATAGGTATGCATTATCAACACAAGGTTTATGGCGGATGAGCGACGGCTCAATGGGCGGTCCATTTATTAATTATGTTTTTTATGATGAGCCGACAAAACGCCTTTATATGCTTGATGCCTCGATCTATGCACCTAAGTTTTATAAAAAGAAACTAATTCAACAGGTTGATGTTCTTCTTCAATCATTCTTAACGCAACGTGAAGTACACCCAGATAAATATGAAGATTTAATGGATGAGCTTGAATAAATATTAGTTTATTCTGGTTGAAATCTCTCGCGGTATTTTAAATTCCGGGAAATCATTTTTGATTTTATTAATATATAATGCCGCGCGCTCTTTCTTTTCAAAAAATAATTCATAATTTGCTCGGTACAGTAATACGGTGCAAACAAACTGTTTTATGTTCTCCGTATATTTATTTCCATTTGCAGGCATTCTTATTTTAAAATCCGGGTCATTTGCCGGAACATAATCGTTTCCTTTTACAACCTTAAACATCAATAAATCCGGCACAATTTGATAACCCGGCGGCAGAGAAAATTCGCCGCTTTGCATTTCATTCTGAATTAATTCCAAACCGATATAAAAGCTTCTATTGCCGTCATTTTCCGAAACTAATTTTGTCATTATTGAACGGAAATATTTTTCCAAAAGATTAGGATCGAAATTTTCATCACGTTCAAACGGGTGAAGCGCTTCTAAAAATAATTCTATATCGGGTTTTATATTCTTTATAACATCTGGGTAATTACTATTTATTTGATTGTAATACCAAGATCGTCGAAGTAATTCTTTGTCGATTACGGCAATGTCTTTTCGTCTTCCTTCTGCAAATTGAAAATAATACGAAGGCGAAATAAAATAATCCCATTGATACGAAAATATTATGGAGTTCGGATCGGTATTTTCCAATATCGACAGAGTATAATCTTCAAAAGTGTAGATATCACTTTGATCGGTTTTGTTATAATTAATCATAACTTGAAATGCAGCTGTTAATGAAAGAAGAATAACAACAATGGCGGAATTAAGATTCTTCTGTTTCCACGATAAAATTCTTTGAAATCCAATTACTGAAAAAAAACATAACATTATAAAGGAAAGCAAAAAATATGAATCGATATCAACTATATCGTAATTGATTGAATAAAGTACTGAAAAAATAAAAGTGATAATGAAACTGTAGAAAATGATTTTAGTTAATTTATATGAAGAAATAATTCCTAAAAATATAATGCCGAGATTAATAATAAAAAATTCCGAAGGAAGGTTTTCTACATAATATATAAATTGTTTTTTTGCCGAATCGAAGGATTCAAAAAGCCAAACCTGGTATTGTTTGCCTGTAAAATGTCGCCAAAAATTTTCGAAGTTAACAACATTTCCCCAATTAATTTCCGGGTTTGTAGATGCGCGTAAAGGTAAGTACGAATACAATAAAATAAGCAAAGGAAAAAAAACAACGAGCATTATGCCAATTCTTTTAAATGCTGAAACTGTTAATTTGTTTTTTGCAAAGAAAAGAATTACGACCAACGGAAGAATTAGAAGTGTGGTCATATGA
This sequence comes from uncultured Melioribacteraceae bacterium, assembly GCA_964601095.1. Lineage (GTDB taxonomy): Bacteria > Bacteroidota > Ignavibacteria > Ignavibacteriales > Melioribacteraceae > JAEWUC01. Next base: position 3,223 of record CAZRMG010000259.1, read on the forward strand.
TTTGCAAATCCAAAAGCGAGTGCAATTGCCGTCCGAATCCACCAAAACATATTATTGTCTTTAGAAAAGTATGCTCGTAATGTTGTGAAGATTATTGATATGAATAAGAAAATCTGCAAAGAATATACTTCAACAGAAGTTGATTGCAGCCAAAAAGTTTTACTGAAAGCTAAAACAATTCCGCCCAAAACCGATGGTAAGATTATGTCGTTTTTCTCAACTTCGAGTTTCTGTTTCTCAGCATTACTTTTTTTCGTCAATTTACTTTTATCAATAAAATATGGAATGTTGGCGAGTAAAAACCGTGCAGTTTTAATGAAGAAATAAACACCGAGTGAACACCATATTGCCGCAAGAAGATTTGCTTTATAAATATTTGGAACCGGGAGAGGAATTTTTAGAAATAAATAACCGATAATTGTAAACAAAGGATAACCGGTTGGGTGTGCTATTCCTAATGTTTTTTGAACAGCAGCGAGTTCGCCGGAATCAATCTGGGTTACAGACGGCGCTAATGTAAATTGATAAACTATAAATACGCATAATGCCGTAAAAACGGCATTATAACGTTTCAAAAGCAACAACGGATTATACAAGATATTTATCCAATATATTTTTATTCGATTCAATTATTCTATCGAGAATTACATCCAATAGATTTTCTGCATTTAGAAATTTTTCAATAAGTGCTATTTGCTCTTCGCTTTTTGGAAACAACGCATTGTTTGCATTCAATGTATTTTGAATGGTGAATTCAATGTCTCTTAATTTTAAGTAATTCCCGTTTAGTTCGTTGAGGTGTTCCAAATTATATTTATCAAGGTATGCAATAATTTCTATGATATTTTTACCAACGCACTCTTCAAAGTATTTTGAATTCGACAATACGATTGCTTGCAGAATAAAATCAATTGTTTGCAATCCGCCTTTTTGTTTTTTAATGTTGAATTGCCCGCCAATGTTTGTTTCCCTTTGAATTGTATTCAGCATTTGTTCAATTTCTTTATTAACCGGCGAAGTATCAAGTGATTGAATTCGTCTTAAAAGAATTTCTAAGAATTGATCGAATAACTTTCTATTACCCGAAATGTATTGCAACTTAATAAGTGTTTGTAATTCCCACGTCCTGGCGCGTTCATTTAAATATTTTTCATAATTATTTATATCGGTAACAACCGGGGATTTTTTCCCTTCCGGTCTAAGCCGGAAATCAACTTCAAAAGGTTTTAATTCTTTTTGAATTATCTGAATGAACTTTTGAAAATCTTCCTGAAGATTGTTGTATTTATTTACGTCGTCCACAACAATTATAAGATCGATATCTGAATTGAAATTCATTGCCCTCGAACCGCAGCTTCCGAGCGCTCCGATAAAAAATATCTGCTCAAATTCTAATCTGGATAATGCATTGTTAATTTTTACGGCAACATATTTGCTCAATATTTCTGAAATTCTTGATGTGTCAATCAATCGTAAAGTGTACTGGACAGACAGCATAAAGAGTATTTGGTTTGTGGTCATAGTAGAAAAATCATCTTCCGGTTC
>CAZRMG010000260.1:0-4765 GCA_964601095.1 uncultured Melioribacteraceae bacterium
TAAAAAACTTGGCGAACTTGGTTTCATGGGCATGATGGTTCCACCGCAATATGACGGTGCCGGGCTCGATACAGTCAGTTATGTTTTGGCTGTTATTGAAATTTCCAAAATTGATGCAAGTGTCGGCGTTATCATGTCTGTTAACAATTCCTTGGTTTGTTATGGAATCGAAAAATGGGGTTCTGAATTTGTAAAAGAAAAATATTTAAAACCATTAGCCCGAGGTGAAAAACTTGGTGCATTTGCTCTGTCGGAACCAGAAGCGGGAAGCGACGCAACACAACAACACACTTATGCAGTTAAGGATGGGAATTATTGGATAATTAATGGAATAAAAAACTGGATAACTAACGGTATAAACGCTGATTACTTTCTTGTTTTTGCGCAGACAGATAAAGAAAAAGCGCATCATGGAATAACCTGCTTTATTGTTGAGAAAGGTACACCCGGATTTGAACACGGCGCAAAGGAAGATAAACTCGGCATTCGCAGCAGCGATACAAGCTCGTTAGTTTTCGACAACTGCCGAGTACCCGAAGAAAATATAGTTTGGGAAGTGGGCAAAGGATTTAACTTCGCTATGAATACTTTAAATGGCGGACGAATTGGAATTGCTGCTCAAGCATGCGGAATTGCAGAGGCTTCTTTAAATGCGGCTGTAAATTATTCAAAGACAAGAAAAGCATTTGGTACCGAAATAAAAAACCATCAAGCAATTCAGTTTAAAATTGCAGATATGTCGGTTAAAGTTGATGCAGCAAAATTATTAACTCTTAAAGCCGCCGCATTAAAGGATAGCGGGAAAAAGTATTCCAAAGAAGCCGCGGCTGCTAAATTGTATTCATCTCAAATTGCCGTTGAATGTGCTCTTGAAGCAATTCAAATTCACGGAGGGTACGGTTACGTTCGCGAATATCATGTAGAAAGATTTTTACGTGACGCAAAAATTACCGAGATTTACGAAGGCACTTCCGAAATACAACGGATTGTAATTGCCCGTGAACTTTTAAAGGACTAAAACTTTGAAATTTTTTTTGATTGCTTCAATATTTATTGTTTCTATTGCCCAAGCTCAAACCGACTGGGTTAAATGGGAAGCAAAACAAATTTCTTATGAATTGAAAAAAGAATCTGAAACCAATACTAGATCAAACTTTTCGGGTTTTTCCGCCAAAATAATCAGTGCGGCAAAAACGGTTTATAAAGTAATGTTTTCGGATTTGGACGGTGATAACTGCCCATTTCACCCGTCATGTTCACAGTTTTATGTTGATGCGGTCGGCGAAACCAATATTCTAAAAGGTACTTTAATGTTTATTGATAGATTTACTCGCGACATTAATTTTTTCAAGGGACTAAACGACTATCCCAAATATTCTAGTAATAAATTTTTTGATCCCGCTGTAAATTACACTTTAGATCAGAGCAAAATAATTTTTCTAACTACCGATAAACCTGCCAGATAGTATGCCTCTATTAAGTCTCATAAATAAAACTCGCGCATCTTGGATAATAGTATTATGTATAGTTCTTAATTTTGATTTTTCATTTGCGCAAATGTCAGTTAATAATGCAAATCTTACTTCGCCGGTAAATAGATTAAAATTCGGCAACTATTTGTTTGAAGGAAAAGATTATTTGCGTGCTTTGGATGAATTCAAAGCTTACTTAAAAACTGAAGATAACGATACAGCCCGCTACAAATTTTCGGAATGCTTTTTTAGAATCGGTCGTTACAATGAAGCTGCTGAAAATTATAAAAGTTTATTTTTCCATTCGCCTCTTTCGGACGCTGCACGCCTTGGTTTTTATAAATCCGTTTTCTTTCAAAATGACTTTAAAACTTTTCGGGATGAAGTAATTAACGGTTTTTATTTGCCGGAGAAATATCAAAAAGAAGTTATCCGGCTTCAACTAATCTCGCATTTTTTTGATAATTCAATTATGCCGGATACAAATAAATTTTTTACCCATTTTGAAGATTCAACCAAAACTGAAATCCGCAGATTTTATTTCATGAAAAAATACCCTAAGAAAAAAAATCCAATGACAGCGGCGTTGTTATCTACTGCAATTCCGGGCCTCGGTAAAATCTATACGGAAGAAATTGGGGACGGGATTACTGCTTTCGTTGCAACTGGTTTATTAACTTATCTTTCAATTAATAATTTTAACCACGATCATAAATTCCGGGGATGGCTTTTCGCGGGAATGGCGGCATTAAGTTATGCCGGAAGTATTTACGGATCGGCGGCTTCCGCCCAAATTTATAATGCCGGTGTAAAATTCAATTTTGATAAAGATGTAAAATTCTATTTTGAACAAAGGAATTATCTTTTACCAAATGAGAACTGGCTGAAATGATTATTATGAAAAAATATTTTATGATCTTCATAATATTCTTTGCATACAATATAAATGCACAGAATCATCTCGCAATCCAATTTGATTACGCAAATACTCTTTTCAAATCCAGATTGTATTTCGATTCGATAACCGAATACAAACGGCTTCTTTTCTTCGATGCGCAAAATGAATATTCATTTTCGGCAAATTATAAAATAGGAGAAGCATATAAAGTCGGTGCAAAGTATGATGACGCGATCAAGTATTTTTCAATCGCGGAATTAAATTCTTCAACCGATCAACAAAAGTATTCCGCCAAAATCGAAATTATAAAAACAAATATTCTAAGAAGAACAACCGACCGCGCTATTCAATTGCTAAACGAAATTGAGAATGAAAATATTATTGTAAAAGATTCGATAAACTATTGGCGCGGCTGGGCTTATATGTTTGCCGATGATTGGATGTCAGCTTCAAAATCCTTTGCAAAAATTAACAGTTATCACGAGTTAAAACTAATTTGCGACCGAGTCGAAAAGGAAAAGGTTTCGGTTACTTTTACAAAGGTTATTTCTTATATTTTGCCGGGCGCGGGACAAATTTATACGGGACAGTATTTATCCGGGTTGTTGTCGTTGGGTTATAATGTTTTGTTCGGTTATCTGAGCGTGAATTCATTTATTGAAGATAGGGCATTCGATGGAGCGGCAACCGGACTTTTGTTATGGCTGAGATTTTATAGGGGTAATATTCAAAACGCCGAAAAATTTGCCGTCGAAAAAAATATTGACGTTGCTAATAAAACATTGCGGTATCTACAAAATAATTATCAAGGATTAAAACCGTGAAAATTTCCGAAGATGAAATAAGAAAAATAGCTTTTCAAGTTATAAGTGAATTGGGCGATAAAGCTACGCCGGAAAATGTAAAAGAAGCTGTCCGCAAAAAAGTTGAAACAATAAGCGGCGGCGAATATCATTTTGAAAAAGGTGAGATAACTTCCGGGCAGGTTATTTTAACCGCGTTTGGTTTAAATAAACCGGGAATTGTTGCAGGCGTTACAAAAGCTCTTGGCGATTCCGGATGCGATATTCAGGACCTTAGCCAAAAAATTATGGGCGATTTTTTTACAATGATTATGATTATTGACATTTCCGCTTCGCCGAAAGATTTGAAAGAAATTCAAGAGCAAATGAGTAGAATTGCGGAAGAATTAAAAGTTAAGATTTATCTACAGCACGAAAATGTTTTTAGATATATGCACAGAATTTAAAAAATAATTTTTATAACTAATTATTGAAAACAATCCAATATGCAATACGACTTTGAAGAAATACTCGAAACAATCAGAATGACGGAAATAGAACATTTCGATATTCGAACTGTTACACTCGGTGTAAGTTTGCGCGACTGCCACGACCGAAATATTGAAATAACTAAACAAAAAATTCATGATAAGATTCTTAAGTACGGTAGGAATCATGTTAAATTGGCAAGGGAAGTCGAATCGCAATATGGAATATCAATTGCCAATAAAAGGATTTCCGTTACGCCAATATCTATTCCTTTTGATTCTTTTTCCGAAGAAGAATTTGTTGAAATAGCTAAAACACTTGATGATGCAGCCGATGAAATCGGAATAGATTATCTTGCCGGATTTTCTGCTCTTGTTCAAAAAGGAATGACAAACGGGGAACGTGAATTAATAAAATCAATTCCTTCTGCGCTTGCCCAAACAAAACATGTTTGTGCCAGCGTTAATATTGCTTCTACAAAAGCCGGTATTAATATGGACGCCATTATGATGATGGCTGAAGTTATTAAATCGACTGCTGAAAAAACTAAGGATGAAGATTCAATTGGTTGTGCGAAACTTGTTGTATTTGCAAATGCGGTTGAAGATAATCCTTTTGTTGCAGGCGCATTCCATGGAGTTACAGAACCAGAAGTTGTTTTAAATGTCGGTATCAGCGGACCTGGTGTTGTACTTCAAGCAATTAAAGAAGCCGGAAGAGTTGATTTGCAGCAGCTCTCCGAAGTAATAAAAAAAACAATATTTAAAATTACACGTGCCGGCGAATTAATTGGTAGAAACGTTGCCGAAAAACATGGAATTCCTTTTGGAATTGTTGATATTTCCTTAGCCCCTACTCCGGCAGAAGGAGATAGTATCGGTGATATTTTAAAAGCGATGGGCGTTGAGGATGTTGGTGCGCCCGGAACAACAGCGGCACTCGCTATGTTGAATGATTCAGTTAAGAAAGCGGGATTAATGGCTAGTTCTTCTGTCGGCGGATTAAGCGGTGCTTTCATTCCTGTCAGCGAAGATATGGGCATGATTCGAGCTGTGCAAGCTGGAAATCTATCACTTGAGAAATTGGAAGCTATGACGGCTGTTTGTTCAGTTGGGTTGGATATG
>CAZRMG010000261.1:0-4764 GCA_964601095.1 uncultured Melioribacteraceae bacterium
TTGTTTAGAAAAATTATTCTTAAGCGATTCCAAAAGTTCTTTCAAAGAAAAAACTTTTTTATCGAACACGTTATATTTAATAGAGGCAAGTGAGTCGGTTATTGTTCCGAGTCCCACTCCCTGTACATACGAAGTATTGTACCTTGCACCGCCTGCATTGTAGTCTTTGCCTTTTTTAATACAGTCGTCGATAAGAACAGACATAAACGGCGCGGGCATGTAATCAGCATAAATTCTTTCAATTATAATATTGCCTTTTATTTTAATATTTATGAAATGATTGACTTGCTTTTCAAAAGCATTCATTAAATCAGTGAATGACGAGAATAAATTTGCATCGCCGGTTTCAATTCCAATTTTCTTGTTTGTGCGCGGATCAATTCCGTTATGCAATGTAATTTCCAAAACTTTAGGAAGGTTGAAATATCCCGTAAGTATGTAAGCTTCTTTGCCGAACGCACCCGTTTCAACACAACCGCTTGCGCCGCCGCAGCGTGCATCTATAAGGGATTTGCCGTGACGAAGCATTTCCTGTATTATCGCATCGGTGTTAAATATACTCGGTTGACCGAATCCGGTTTTAATTATTTTCATAGCCCGTTTTAAAAGTCTGTCGGGATTTTTCTTGCTAACCTGTACCATCGAACTCGGCTGAAGCAATCTCATTTCTTCGATTACATCGAGAATAACATAAGTTAAATCGTTTGCAGCATCTTCGCCTTCGGGTGTAACTCCGCCGACATTTATCAAACAAAAATCAGTGTACGTTCCGCTTTCTGCAGCGGTTACACCAATTTTTGGCGGCGCGGGTTGATTGTTAAATTTTACCCAGAAGGATTGAAGTAATTCCTTCGCTTCATCTTCGGATAAAAGACCGCTTTCAATATCGCGTTTGAAAAACGGGTACAAATGCTGGTCGAGCCGCCCGGGATTGAATGAATCCCATGTATTTAGTTCGGTAATTACTCCAAGATGAACAAACCAATAATATTGAAGAGCTTCCCAAAATGTTTTTGGCGGGTTGGCGGGAACGCGTTCACAGATCCCAGCCATCGTTTCAAGCTCATTTTTCCGTTTGTTATCTTTTTCAACTGAAGCAAGTTCATATAACTTTATAGAATTTCTTTTAGCGAATGAAATAATTGCATCACAGCAAATATCCATTGCGCGGAGTTCTTCGCGTTTTTCGAAAGCTTCGGGATCGTTAAAAAAATCAAGTGCGGCGATGGAATTCTTAATATCGTTTTTAAAATCGAGCATTCCCTTTTTGTAAATTTTATCATCAAGTACCGTGTGTCCCGGCGCTCGTTGTTCCATAAATTCGGTAAATATTCCTGCTTCGTAACAATCCTTCCACTCTTCGTCAACTTCATTAAAAATTTTATCGCGTATCGATCTTCCGTTCCAAAAAGGAATTATTTTATTTACATATTCTTTTTTTGTTTCACCCGAAACTTTGAACCAGACTTTTGGACGCGTATCAAGAATATCCAAATCATTTAAACTGTGAACGCAAAGTTCGGGATATGTTGGAGTTGCTTTTGGTGATGGTCCGCGTTCGCCAACGATTAACTCGCCATCGTTAAAGCACAATTCTTTATTCTCAAGAATATATTTAAATGCCAAAGCCCGCGCGACGGGTATTGATGCTTTCTCACCGAGTCCGCTTTTATAAAATTGAGTTAACAGATAAGCCCGTTCGTGCGATAAAGTTGGAATTGCGTTTATTGTTTGTTCTCTAAGGTTTTTTATCCTTTCGTTCATATCAGCCGCCGATTTTAACTGGTAAGTTAAGAGTCTCAAATTTGTTTTGAATAGAGTTCATTTCATCCGAAGTGGGGGGAATAATGTGTGAAAGTTTGTTTTCAATATTCATCTTCTCGTACTTATTTTCCGCACTTTTATGGTAAGGAAGTAAATTTATTCCGCGTATATTTTTTAACGAAGATATGAATTCAATCATCTCATCAAGATTATCATTTGTATCTGTTATATTTGGAATAACCGGGATGCGCAAAATAATTTTATTCTCTTCGGAAGAAATTTTTATAAGATTCTCTTTTATAACTTTGTTCGGAACACCGGTGTATTGCTTGTGCAAATCGTCATTCATTAATTTTAAATCGTAAAGAAAAAGATCGGTCAACTTATTAATCATTTCGAAGTTTGCATAATCTGTGTACCCGGTTGTGTCTATGGCAGTGTGGATATCTTTTCTTTTGCACTGATTTAAAATTTCATGCAAAAAATTAATTTGAAGCATCGGTTCGCCGCCGGAAAAAGTAACACCGCCTTCGGATTCTTCATAAAAAGGAATATCTTTTTCGATGTGGATCATTAATTCATCGGCAGAAATTTCAGTTCCAATAATTCCGCGGTTAGAAGACGAATTAAAATTCCATTTAAATGAACAGCCCGAAAATTCTTTTGGTAAAGTGCGCTGACTTTCCGGGTTATGACACCACCAGCATTTTAAAGGACAACCCTTTAAAAAAACTGTTGTTCTAATTCCAGGTCCATCGTTTATGGAATATTTTTTTATGTCGAAAACTAAACCTTTGTCATTCATTTGAAATGAATCAAAATTCTATGTTTTGTTTGCAAATTAAGTAAACGGGCAACAAAGAAAAAGAAGTGCAAAATTCTATCTTGCCAAAAAAGAAGTCGATTTATAAACTATATATGTTAAATTTGCAGTCGCAATATTTAATAATAAGTTTGATGAGCAGTTTGTTTAATAATCAAAATCCTAACGACATACACCAATTCGAAAAAGAACTCAACGAGTTAAAATCTCTCACTGAGAATTATCAAAAACTTTTGGAGATGCTTAAAGAAAGCGAATCCAAATACAGATTTCTTACCGAAAACTCCGCCGATATTGTTTGGCACCTTGATACCGATTTACGATTTACTTATGTGAGTCCCGCCGATGAAAAACTGCGCGGTTATAAACAAGAAGAAGTAATCGGTAAAACGATTTGGGAAATATTAACTCCCGAAGGCGTATTACATGTAAGCGAGAAAATGGCTGAGTTGAAGGAGAAGAAAATATCTAGAAACTCTTCGGTACGTTACGAACTTCCTCTTGTAACTAAAAAAGGTACAATATTCTGGTGTGAGGTTAATGTTAATCCGATTATTGGACATGATGGCAAATTGATAGGATATAACGGCGTTACACGGGATATAACCGAAAGGAAAAATTACGAAGTTGAAATTCAAGAGAAGAATGAAAAGTTAAAAGAACTCAACGACAGTAAAGATAAATTCTTTTCGATTATTGCGCACGACCTCCGCAGTCCATTCCAGGGATTGCTCGGCATTTCAAATCTATTGGTTTCGGATTCCGATAATCTTTCCAAGGACGAAATAAAAGAGTACGCAATAATGCTGAACAATTCATTGAACAATCAATTCAGACTCCTCGAAGATCTTTTAAGCTGGGCAAGAATTCAAGCAGGTAAAATTAAGTATGAGCCGGTAAATATTTGCGTTCTCGAAGAAGTATATAATGTAACACAAATGTTTAAGTCGAATCTAAAAAACAAAAATATAAGTACAAGAATTAACGTTGATGAAAACATAAATATTTTTGCCGACCGCGATATGTTCTGGCTTTTGATACGCAACTTAATTTCGAACGCGATAAAGTTTACACGTCCGGGCGGATGGATCGAGATTAATTCATCTGTCGAAGGCGATTTCGTTTTATTCGAAATAAAGGATAACGGTGTTGGTATTGAAGAAGAATACATAGATAAGTTATTCCGCCTCGATGCTCATTACACTTCCGAAGGCACTAACCATGAATCGGGATCCGGACTTGGATTAATTTTATGCAAAGATATTATTGATAAGCACAACTGCAAAATTTGGGTTGACAGCAAAGTTAATGAAGGCACGAGTTTTATGTTTACTTTACCCAAAAGCAATTCTTAAGATTTTCAAACATCTCCCGAAAAAGAAAATCAATGACTGATAAAAAGAAATCCATAGTATATGCTTTAACAGCAGTGTTGTTTTGGTCAACGGTGGCTACTGCTTTTAAACTTACATTGCTTGGGTTGGACAATGTTCAACTATTGTTCTATTCATCATTAACAAGCTTTATTGTTTTGTATTTTTTTGCGAAGAGGAATTCAGCGGACGAGTTAAAGCTTTTCTTTACAAAACAGCATTTAATTAACAACGCGTTCCTTGGGATGATAAACCCTTTTGTGTATTACCTTATTTTGTTCGAGGCATACAGAATTTTGCCGGCACAGGAAGCACAGCCGATAAATTTAATTTGGCCTCTTATTCTTTCCATTATGTCAGCAATTTTTCTAAAACAAAAATTATCGTTGTCTTCAATCTTCGGATTGATAATTTCTTTTATTGGAGTTGTTATAGTCGCCACGCGCGGGGATATTTTGTCTTTTCATTTCCAAAACATTACCGGCGATTTGCTTGCTTTGCTCAGTTCGTTTGTTTGGGCAGGGTATTGGATTCTTAACTTGCTGGACAAAAGAGAAGAATCAATTAAACTTGTCGGCTCTTTTTTCTTCGGAACAATTTATACGGGATTATACATTTTGTTTTTTGATTCATTCGGCCCGTTCGAAATAAAATATTTATTCGGTGCTGTTTATATCGGACTTTTCGAAATGGGTATAACATTTTTCTTGTGGCTGAAAGCAATTTCCTTAAGTGAAGATAAAGCTAAAACCGCGAACTTAGTTTACTTGTTTCCCGTTATCTCATTTTCCATGATCGCATTTG
>CAZRMG010000262.1:0-3514 GCA_964601095.1 uncultured Melioribacteraceae bacterium
ACAACAGGCGAGCAGCTTGCAAAAAACAGATTTCCCGAAGCAACAGTTAAAAGTTTTGATGATATAATGGATGCTGTCACCGCATTAAAATCAAACCAACTCGATGCCGTAATAACAGGATTTCCAGCCGCTACAAATGTCTGCAAACATAATCCCGATCTGAAATTAGTTTCGGAACCGGTTGATTATGAAAATACATCAATTGCAGTTAGGAAGGGAAGCGGAAAACTTCTTGAGGATGTGAATAAAATTATTGCGGAACTGCTGAATAACGGCACTCTAAAAGATATGAGCCGCAGATGGTTGAAAATGGATTTACTGCCGTATGAAGATGTAAAAATTGTTTTACCGGAAAAAGGAGAAATATTAAAAATCGGGACAAGTGCAACACGAGAACCGTTTTGTTTTATTGACGCAAACCGTAATGTTACCGGGCATGACGGTGAATTAGCCCTAAGAATCGGCGCTATGTTGGAACGTCCGGTTGAATTTGTTGATATGAAATTCTCAGCGCTCATTCCCGCACTTCAATCCGGTAAAATTGATATGATTGTTGCCGGAATGACTGCAACGGATGAAAGAAAAAAGTCGGTTGATTTCAGCGAAACATACTTTAAAAACTCGCAAGTATTAATTGTAAAAAAAACTGAGAATGAAAATCCTGTTAAGGAAGATATTGTTGTAAAACTAAAAACTATTGATGATCTAAAAGATAAACACATAGGAGTATTGCTTGGTTCGGTTCATGATACTTATGCGATGAAGAATTTTCCAAAGGCATCTGTTTTGCAGTATAAAAGTCCATCCGAATTGGTTCTTGCTGTTCGCTCGGGTAAAGTTGATGCGGCAATGTACACTCATGAGACTTTACAAGAAATCCTTCGTACCGATAAAGATTTAGAAATCTTCGGCGATACTTTATTCTCCGTTCCGATAGCCATGGGTTTCAATAAAAGTAATGATGCGCTCCGCGAAAAGTTTAACGTGTTTTTAAAAAAAATAAATGAAGACGGCACATTTGACGATATGGTTAATCGCTGGGTAATAAAGGGTGAAACAACGATGCCGGAAATAAAAAATTCCAAAGCAAATGGAACTATTATTGTCGGCACTGTAAGCGATAAAGGTCTTCCTTTTACAATAGTGAAAGACGGCAAGATGGTTGGCTTTGATGTTGAACTTACCGAAAGATTCGCCGCTTACCTTGGAAAGGAATTGAAACTTGTTGATATGGAATTTGGAAGTTTAATTGCCGCTGTATCAACAAATAAAATAGAAATGATTGCAAGCACTCTTATGATTACCGAAGAGCGGCAAAAGCAGATTGATTTTTCCGATCAATACATGAGATTGGGTGCAAGCATGTTTGCGCTTAGGAAAAATATAGAACTGCCTGAAGTGGGAAAACTTAGAACGCTTGATGACATTGCAAATTTACGAGTCGGTGTTTATGCCGGTACAATACACGATGATTTGGTGCAGAAACGTTACCCAAATGCTGATGCAAAACAGTTTACAACTGTTGCCGATATGATACTCGCTATAAAAACAAAAAAAATTGATGCCGCGCTCGCCGATTTAACTTCTTCCCGGGTGCTCGTTAAATCAAATCCTGAAATCGGGATAGTAACAGATAAAGTAATTGATTTGCCGGTTGGATATGGTTTTAGTAGTAATAATTCTGCATTAAGAGAAAGGTTCAACAAATTTCTGAAAGTCATTAAGTCCGACGGAACTTACGATGTAATTTACAAACGTTGGTTAATCGATGATCCCGAAACAGCTCAAATGCCAAAAATCGAAATGGATAAAAACGGTGAGTTGATTACTCTTGGTGTGGCTGTGGGCGATTTACCAAATTCGGCAATAATTAACAACGAGCATGTTGGTTTTGATATTGAGATGTTAAAAACTTTTGCAAAGCGCGAAGGTTTTAATATGAAAATCATTACAATGGAATTTTCTTCACTTATAGCGGCGTTAGCTTCCGGTAAAGTTGATATAATTGCAGACGGTATAGCAATAACAGAAGAACGCGAAAAACAAATAGATTTTTCAGATCCTTATAATGTAGTAAAATCTGCTGTGTTGGCTCTCAATACAAATATTGCCGGTTTTAGTTCTACCGCGATTGAAGAAAAACCTGGCGAACCGTCATCGATTAGTAAATTCTTCAGCGGGATCGCAGAGAGTTTTCATAATAATATCATAATTGAAAATCGTTATTTGTTAATAATAGATGGTTTAAAAACTACCGCAATAATTTCAATCTTGTCTATCATATTCGGCACGCTGCTCGGCGGATTAATTTGTTTTATGCGGATGTCAAAAAGAAAAATTCTATTGTTATCTGCCAAGTTATATATTTCAATCTTACGGGGTACGCCGGTTCTCGTTCTTTTAATGATAATCTTTTACATAGTCTTTGCTTCTATTGATATTGACCCGGTGATTGTTGCGGTAATAGCATTCGGATTAAACTTTGCAGCTTATGTTTCCGAAATGTATAGAACCGGAATCGAAGGAGTTGACAGAGGACAAACAGAAGCCGGAATTGCTATGGGCTTCACAAAGATTGCAACTTTCGTTTATATAATTATGCCCCAAGCCGCAAGGCGTGTTCTACCTGTATATAAAGGCGAAGTTATTTCACTTGTTAAGATGACTTCAATTGTTGGTTACATTGCGGTTCAAGATTTAACAAAAGCGAGTGATATAATCCGCAGCCGTACTTTTGATGCGTTCTTTCCCCTTATAATGGTGGCAGTTTTATATTTTCTTATTTCATGGCTGTTAATGCTTTTGCTTGGATATGTTGAACGAAAGACAAATCCGAAATTCAAGCTGGGGAGGGGATAAGACGATGATTAGAGTAGAACATTTATCAAAGAAATTCGGAAGTTTAACTGTACTTAGCGATATAAACGTTGAGATAAAGAAGGGCGAAGTTATTTCAATTATCGGTCCATCGGGAACTGGTAAAAGTACTTTTCTGCGCTGCCTCAATTTATTGGAAATGCCGACCGGTGGAAAAATATTTATTGATGAAATAGATATTTTGGATAAGAACGCAGACGTTCCAAAGATTCGTCAAAAGATGGGAATGGTTTTTCAATCGTTTAATTTATTCTCACATCTTTCCGTTTTGGAAAATCTTACAATAGGACAAATAAAACTATTGGGCAGAAATAAAGAAGAAGCCGAGAAGAAAGCTTTGGATTTATTGAAATTGGTAGGATTAGCCGAGAAAGCCGAGAGTTTTGCCGATGAACTTTCCGGAGGACAAAAACAAAGAGTTGCAATTGCACGCTGTTTATCGATGGACCCCGAGATTATTCTTTTTGACGAACCTACTTCGGCGTTAGATCCTACAATGGTCAGCGAAGTCCTTGCTGTTATCCGCCGTCTTGCCAAGGAAGGAATGACAATGGCAATTGTTACTCACGAAATGGATTTTGCGCGCGATGTATCAAAAAGAGTTTTTTACATGGACGAAGGTTTAATTTACGAAGAG
>CAZRMG010000262.1:3524-4749 GCA_964601095.1 uncultured Melioribacteraceae bacterium
CAGATTTTTGAAAATCCTCAGCGGGAAAAAACCAAAGCGTTTATTCACAGAATAAGAAGCTTCAGTTACCACATCGATAGCCCCGATTATGATTTATACGCAATGAACGCAGAAATTCAGCATTTTTGCGAAAAACATGTTATTACTAAAAAGATGATAAATAATGTCCTATTGCTTGTTGAAGAGTATCTGGGAATATATAAGATGCGGTCGGAATTAATTGATGTTAACCTTACAATATCTTATTCCGAAAAACGCGATACTTTGGAAATTGTTTTTGAAAGCGCGGGTGAAGAAGAAAATATGCTTGAAAAGATTGAACCGGATGAACTCGGTTTATCAATCATCAAAGGATTAACGGAAAGTATTGAATACACAAGAGTCCAAGAGAAAAATAAATTAAGCATGTTTTTAAAGAGAGGTTAATACATATATGATAAAAAATAACGCATTAATATTAATCTTATGTTTATTGATTATTTCATGTTCAAAAAGGAACGAGAAGATTACTGATATATCTCAACTGAAAAATAAAAGAATTTGTGTACTCACCGGCTCGGCTGGAGATATAGCTGCAAGAAAAACTTTTCCCGTAGCGAAGTTTATGGATATGATTTCCGCCTCCGACGCAGCGTTAGCAGTAAAAACACACAAAGCCGATGCCTTTATTCATAATATAAATGTACTCGAAAATATTGTAGAAAAAGAACCGGAATTAATAATTCTCGATCAGCCCGTTTCTAAAGTTGAGATCGCTATAGCTTTTCAAAAAGGTAATGATAAATTGCTTTCCGAAATCAATGGCGTATTAAACCAGCTAAAAAATGACGGTACCCTGGAAAGCATGAAACAAAAATGGATTGATGTAAAATATCAAACTGTTCCGCCTCTTCCGGTTATTAAACAGAAAACAGACGGTGTTTTGAAAATGGGAACATGTGCAAAAGCTGAGCCGCAGTCATTTATTTACAATAACATCATCACTGGTTACGATATCGAACTTGCTCTCAGACTTGGTGAAAAGCTCGGTAAAAGGATTGAAATAATAGATATGAATTTTGAAAGTTTAATCCCGGCACTGCAGTCAGGTAAAATAGATTTTGCCTTGTCTAATTTTAATGTTACGGAAGAGCGGAAAAAATTTGTTAATTTTTCTCAATCTTATATAAATAATGATATATCCGTTTTGATAAGAAAATAATTAATGAAGGAAAAGGTGACAGTT
>CAZRMG010000263.1:0-4307 GCA_964601095.1 uncultured Melioribacteraceae bacterium
GGCAACTTTTACGAAATCGGGATTGCTGTGCGAGAGATCGGTAAAGCTGTACTTTTCAGCATGAAATAATTCCTGCCATTGACGAACCATACCGAGAAAACTGTTATTCAAAATAATAATTTTTATTGGAAGTTTATGATATACTGCAGTAGCCAATTCCTGAATATTCATCTGGAAACCGCCGTCGCCGTTGATTGATAAAATCGGTTTGTCTTTAATTCCAAAAGCAACTCCAATTGCCGCCGGCAGCGAAAAGCCCATTGTGCCCAAACCTCCGCTTGTAATGTGCGAACGCGGATTATTGAATTTGTAATACTGCGCGGTCCACATTTGGTTTTGTCCAACATCAGTAATTACAACCGCTTCACCTTTTGTAAGTTCTGAAATTTTTGAAAGAACAAATTCCGAACGAAGGCGTCCGTCGTTACAATCATAACCAAGCGGGCATTCTTCTTTCCATTGATTTATCTGCGCCCACCATTCATCAATATCGGGTTTAGTTGTCATTTCGCTTGCAAGTTCTGCAAGAACATGTTTTACATCACCAACAATCGGAAGATCGACAATAATATTTTTATCAATACAAGTAGGATCAATATCAACATGAATTTTATATGCCCCGGTTGCAAATGTTTCAATCTTACCCGTAACGCGGTCATCGAAACGCGCACCGAGTGATATAAGTAAATCGCAATTATTTACTGCTTGATTAGCATAATAAGTTCCATGCATTCCCAACATTCCCAACGATTGCGGATCTGTCCCGGGAAATGCACCCAAACCTTGCAATGTCATTGTTACCGGAAGATTATTTTCTTTTGCAAGAATTTGTAATTCGCGGTGTCCGCCGGACATTATCACACCGCCGCCGACGTAAAGCAAAGGTCTCTTTGCTTTCATCAACATTTGTGCAGCTTTTTTAATCTGGTTTTGATGACCGAATAATTTCGGTTTGTATCCGCGCATCTCAACATTTTCGGGATAATTAAATTCGCATATACTATTGATAACATTTTTAGGAAGATCAACAACAACAGGGCCGGGTCTTCCCGTAGAAGCAATATAAAATGCTTTACGAATTGTTTCAGCTAATTCTTTAACATCGCGAACCAGAAAATTATGTTTTGTAATCGGACGTGTAATGCCTACAATATCCGCTTCCTGGAATGCGTCATTCCCGATTAAATGAGTTGCCACTTGTCCTGTAAAAACAACTATCGGAACTGAATCCATATATGCATCGGCAATACCTGTAACGGTATTTGTTGCGCCGGGTCCGGATGTTACAAGCACAACGCCAACTTTTCCCGTAGCTTTTGCATAACCTTCAGCCATATGTGTTGCGCCTTGTTCATGGCGCACAAGAATATGCTGAAGGAAATCGACATCATAAAGTTTTTCATATATAGGTAAAGTTGCGCCGCCGGGATAACCGAAGACATATTCAACGCCTTCCTGCTTTAAGCATTCGAAAAATATCGAAGCTCCGGACATTGTTTTCTTTTTAGAAGTCATGATGCATTCCCTTTATATTATTTTATTCTGGTAAACTTAAAACCGCGCCGGTGTTCGCAGATGTAACCAATCTTGAATAGCGCGCTAAATATCCTTTATCAATTTTTAATTTGAACTTCGGAAGTTCATTTAATCTTTTTTGAATTTCTTCATCGCTTAATTCCACTTCAAGTTTGTTGTTTGGAATATCAATTGAAATTATATCTCCGTCTTTCAACGCAGCGATTGGACCTTTTACAGCGGCTTCGGGAGAAACATGACCGATGCATGCACCGCGAGTCCCGCCGGAAAATCTTCCGTCTGTTATTAACGCAACTTTATCGCCGAGTCCCATTCCCATAATTTCGCTTGTCGGTGAAAGCATCTCCGGCATTCCCGGTCCGCCTTTTGGTCCTTCATAACGAATTACAACAACACAACCGGGTACAACTTTTCCGTTTCGTATACCTGCTATACATTCATCTTGAGAATTAAAAATCACAGCGGGACCTTTATGCACCAGCATTTTTTCTTCAACCGCACCATTCTTAACAATGGCCCCTTTAGGTGCAAGATTACCAAACAAAACTGAAAGTCCCCCGGTTTTTTTGTAAGGATTATCAAATGCCCTGATAACAGATCTATCTTTTACTTCTGCCGATTTAATATTTTCGCCGAGAGATTTTCCTGTAACCGTTGGTAAAGATAAATTCAACGCACCTTCAACTTTTGAAAGCTCGTTAAGTATTGCAGAAACTCCTCCTGCCCTGTCAACATCTTCCATATGTACTAATTTTGTTGCGGGAGAAACTTTACATATGTATGGAGTTTTCTTTGCTTGTTCATTTATTTCATCAAGATTAAAATCTATACCTGCTTCGCTAGCAATTGCGAGTGTGTGTAAAACTGTATTTGTACTTCCTCCCATTGCCATATCAAGCGCGAACGCATTTAAAATAGATTCTCTTGTAATTATGTCTTTCGGTTTCAAATCGGATTTTACTAAGTCAAGTATTTTTCGTGCGGCTTCTTTTGCAAGTTCGTGGCGTTTGGGATCAACAGCAAGTATTGAACCGTTGCCGGGTAAAGCCATTCCCAACGCCTCCATCAAACAGTTCATTGAGTTGGCAGTAAACATTCCCGAACATGAACCGCAGGTAGGGCATCCGAAATTTTCCAATTCTTTTAATTTTGCTTCGTTGATTTTTCCGGTTGAAAATTCCCCGACTCCTTCGAATACCGAAATCAAATCAACTTTCTCGCCGGAAGGAGTAACGCCGGCTTTCATTGGTCCACCGGAAATAAATATTGTTGGAATATTTACGCGAACTGCGCCCATCAACATACCCGGTACAATTTTATCGCAGTTGGGAATACAAACAACACCATCCAATCGATGAGCTTCAACGACAGTTTCAAAACTATCGGCAATCAATTCCCGGCTTGCAAGCGAGTAGCGCATACCAATGTGCCCCATTGCAATTCCATCATCAACACCAATTGTATTGAATTCAAATGGAACGCCGCCTGCTTTGCGGATTTCATCTTTAACAATTTTTCCAAATTCTTGTAAGTGAACGTGACCCGGAATTAAATCGATGTACGAATTGCATACACCAATAAACGGTTTGTTAAAATCTTCATCCGATTTAATAACTCCCGTAGCTTTTAACAAACTTCGGTGCGGTGCTTTGTCGAATCCTTTTTTAATAAGATCTGAACGCATAATCCCTCTGATTTTTAAACAACAAACTTCAGATAAACTATTAGGACTTTAGTCAATCCCTAAGTTCTTATTTGTGCGTCTATCTTTTAATTTTTTGGTTTAGGGATTGACTATTATTATTAGCCTAGAATAATCACTAGGTTAATAATGCTAATAATAGCTAGAATAATAATCCCTAATAGAAGGTTATCTAAAGAGGCGATATTAACTGAATTAGCACGTTCGACATCCATGAGCATTTTGTGCCCGTTTTTTGTTTGGAGAGTAACGATATGTTTACTATTGTCGAACATGATTTTGTTGAATGCAATTATAAGGTATTAAATTTATGATGTCAAGGATGATTTATAAAATATTTTGCATAATTATGCATCATTAAAGTTTTTTTTCGAGTTTAGATTTTGAAGGTTGTTGAAACCTTCAAAATCTAGTATTAATTTCTTGACACCCGGCGAATGCTATCTCAATAAAATCATCTTTCTTGTTTGACGGTAATTATTAGCAGTAATTGTATAAAAATATATTCCGCTGCTAAGTTTGGAAGCATCAAATGTTATACTGTATTTACCGGGGTTATGCTCTTTGTTAACCAAGGTTTCTATACTTCTTCCAAGGGCATCGAATATTTGAACTTTTACTTCCGATTGTTCAGGTATTTCATACTCTATTATTGTTGAAGGATTGAAAGGATTGGGATAATTCTGTTTAAGTGAATATTCAAATGGAATAGAACTATCTAAGTTTATGCCGGCAATATTCTTGGGGATATAAAAACTTAATTCATTATTTGAGAAAGTCGAATCAATACCGTCAAAAGCAATAACTTTCCATGAATAATTCCCTTCTACGCGGAAAAAATTATTCCCATTAAAAACAAATACGGTATCGGTTAAATTAGTTATAGAAGTGTCTCCCAGTATTCCATTGATGTTCAGATAATAATAAACTGTATCTAAATCTATGTCAATTGATTTGTGCCATTTGAATTCGACTTCTGTTGAAACTATTCCAGTAGTATTGGATGGAGTTATTATATCAAATGATAACGGCGCATCGTTTATCGAATTTACATTGATAATTACTAAAC
>CAZRMG010000263.1:4317-4749 GCA_964601095.1 uncultured Melioribacteraceae bacterium
TAGTTGAATAAATCCATGCCGGAAAAATTCTTTAACGGAGTGTAAGAAATTGAATTATCTGATGCATTTAATAATATCTCTCCCTTAGTATCTGATATAATCAGATTAACAAATGTAACCGTTGAGTCTTCTATATCGTAATCATTAGCTAAGAATTCAGTTATTGGGAAACTAGCAATAAGGTCTTCCGGGATATAAACTGTATCTTTAACTGCAACCGGCCTGTCATTTACCGGTATTATAGTTACGTTAATTGTATCCGAGATGCTTTTTGAACTATCGTCGGTTGCGGTAAACACTATATTTTCATCCCCGAACCAATTTGATTTAGGAACTAGTATAACATGCCCGTTTGGCAGAATAGTAGCATTAATGTAATTGTTATCGGCTGCCGTATAACGCAGACTATCATCAATATCATCGTCTGCAAAA
>CAZRMG010000264.1:0-4745 GCA_964601095.1 uncultured Melioribacteraceae bacterium
TGCCGAGAATTAATTTTTCAACAATTTCGTCTGTAGTTAATCCCTGCGATAAGCATTTAAGAATTTGAATTTCGCGGTGGCTCAAATGTTCAACTTTGGAAACTGAGTCGGTTAAGTCGTTTCTTTCATAAGTTTCTATAATCATTTTAATCTCATCGTCGCTTTTGCCCATAAAATATTTTTCGCCGTCCATAACGGTTTCAATCGCGTTTTTCAATTCGCCTTGCAGAGAATCTTTGCCGATTAAACCGCTCGCACCTGCTTTAATTGCTTTGTAAATATAATCGTTGGTATTATGGATTGATAAGAAAATTATTTTTGCTTTAGTGTCTCTCGCAAATATTGATTTTACCGCTTCAAGTCCGTTAACGCGCGGCATAGAAATATCCGTGATAACAATTGCGGGTTTAAACTTAAAATATTTTTCAACAAGCATTCCGCCGTCTTCGGCTTCGGCAACAACGCAAAAGTTAGGTTCGCTTTCAATTAATGCGATTATACTTTGCCGTACAATTGTATGATCGTCCGCTACAAGTATTCTAATTCTTTTCATTTTCGGGAATCACTTTTGGAACTTTAATAATAATGTTTGTGCCTTCGCCCGGCGCCGAATTAATTTTAATATTGCCGTCAAAATTCTTCAATCTTTCTTTCATGCCGAATAGACCAATACCATAATTTTTCAGGTCTTTTGATTCAAAATAGTCTTTCGGAATTCCTTTACCGTCGTCGGAAATCATCATCTCAATTTGATTTTCTTTATTGATTAGTTGAATGCTGAACTCATTTGCTTCGGCGTGTTTCATAATATTTGTAACTGCTTCCTGCGCAATTCTATACAAACACAATTCAAGTTCAGGTTCAAATTTTTCTTCGCCGCCGAGAAATGAAAAATATCCTTTTAGTTTTGAATCGCCCGATACTTTATTAACAAGCGTCTGCATCGAATATTTCAAACCGAGATCGTCAATTTCAGCCGGTTTTAACATGTGCGAAACTTCGCGTATTCTTTTGTATATCTGCTCAACATCCTTGAACAGTTCCACATCGTTATTAATATTAAGCTTGTTTATTTTCATTTTGAGCAGAACCATTTTCTGCCCGATATCATCGTGCAGTTCCGCCGAAAATTGCTTTCTCTGTTTTTCAAACCGGCTTTCAAGTCTTTCGGCTAAGGTTCTTAATTTTTCTTTATAGTCTTCAAGTTCAATTTCGTATTCGCGCAGTTTTGTTATGTCGTTCATATAAATGTGCGCAAATTTGTAACTGCTGTTTCCCCTAACATTTACAAGGAAAATTTTATTTTCTATTTCTTCAATAAAAGATATTTCGCCGTTGATCGTTATTAATTCAAGTATATCGTAATTAAATCCTTTTAACAATTCGTTAAGTAAAATTCCGTTCAGCTCTTTTTCAAAAAATAATTTTCTTGTTGCTTCATTTGTTTGGATTATTTCACCTTTTATGTTGCACCTAATAGAAGGATCGGGGTCAAGTTCCGAGAACAGCGCGGTTAATTTGGCTTGTTCCAGAATTATGTTTTGCTTTTCCTGGTAGAATTTAATACGCATGGGAATTATTACTTTGAAGAATAAAAAAAACATAAATCCCACAATTAAAATTGTGAATAAGAAGGAATACGTTATCGGATTACTTAAAGAGATCAACTGGTTTATGTAATTTTGAACTTCGTTCATCATTTCCCGTTTTTAGGCATGCCAATATTAACAAAACGATGAAACAAAATCTTTACCGTAAAATGTCTCCGCATAAACATTAATTTCAAAACGGTCAATCTGTTGTTCAGCATTTCATGAAATCTATAAATGATTTGTTATGGAATTCTATCTTTCGATACAAAACGACATGAAAGTTTAGTTTGTATTAAATCGTTAAAATGACGACAATCTAAAAATGTTTTTTTTATACTCTGGGATAATCACGGATAAAAAAAAGGAAGCGGGTGTGCCGCCCGCTTCCCACGGGGTGCTGCTAGTCGTCCCGGCTCTAATCGGGCGATTAGACGGAACTATAGCTATTTCTCTATATTGCTATAGGAAACTTAACAATAAATCAATTAACTATTCTTAAGTTGTTCGTGCTCATTTTCCGACAATACTTTCTCGAGATCAAGCAATAATAACAATCTATCTTCAAGTTTCCCAATGGACGTAATGAATTCACGGTTAACATTTCCAACCATTTCAGGCGGAGCTTCTGTAATATCTTTAGTAATTCTTAAAACTTCGTTCACTTCATCTACAATAAATCCAACCGTTCTGCTGTTTAATTCAATAACTACTATTCGCGTGTTTTTTGTATGCTCTTGTTTAGATAAACCCAACTTAATTCTAAGATCAATAACGGGAATTACTCTTCCGCGTAAATTTATAACACCTTCAACAAACTTAGGAGCGTTCGGTACTTTTGTAATAGGCAACATCTTGATGATTTCCTGAACTTTCAAGATTTCAATACCGAATTCTTCTTCGCCGATTTTAAAACTAACAAGCTGAAGTAATTCGCCTGAATCCGATTTGGTTGTTTCGCTCATTATACTCTCATCAAAATTATTGCGTTAATTTAAATGCTATTCTAACTGTTGTATGACTGTTTTTAATGCTTTCAATTTCCATCGGCAGACAATAAAGATCCGATAGTAATTTAACTGTAGCCAAACCTAAACCATTACCGTTCTGTTCGTAATTTTTTCTGCTGATTTGAATGAACGGCGCAATGTTGCTTAATTCTTCTTTAGATAACCCGCAGCCAAAATCTTTTACCTCGAGAATAAATTCAAATTCTTCTTTAATACCATTTATAATAACATTGGAACCAGCTGCTGAAAATTTGAATGCATTATCCGTTAGTTCTTCTATAATAGTGATAAAATGATCATCGAGAATTTTTAATGGTGCATCATCAATTGAAACAACAAGATCATTTGTTCTTCCGTATTCCGAAGCCAATCTATGGGCTATTATCGAAATGTGATGCTTTGGCGATTCCGTAATATCGTTTAACTGACTTAAATATTCCTTTTTATTTGCAACGAATAATTCTGCTTCGTTGAATTTAAGAAATTTTTCAATTGTTCTGTGAAGTCTTGTGGAAGCAGCTTTAACATTTTTGAGCATGTCCAAAATTTCATTTTTATCAAGATGTTCAATATCCTCAATCAAAAAATTTGTATAACCGAAAATTGCAACAAGCGGAGTTCTTAATTCATGCGGGATGTATGAAGAAATACTTTTATAAATTTCCTGGAATTTTTTGTCTTTAGCGTATTTCTTTTTTAACTGCGATTCAATTGCTTCAATAAGTTCTTTTGATTTGAACGGTTTTGTAACATAATCATCCGCTCCGTTAATCATACCGGTGCGAACATCCTGTCTGTCAACCTTAGCTGTTAAAAAAATAAAGGGGGTGGTTACCAAATCCGGTTCTTTACGTACTTCCTGTAATAATTTAATACCATCGGCAACAGGCATCATTACATCTGAAACGATAATATCGGGTAGTTGCTTTTTGGCGGTTTCAAAACCATGAAGTCCGTTTTCAGCTTCAAAAACCTCGTAGCCGTTCATTTTCAAGAGCATCGATATGTTCGATAGCATCTCTTTGGAATCTTCAACTACAAGTATTTTGGGCATAATAACTTCTAATCTTTTTGATGCAATAATCGGGAATTTATTAGATAAAACTAAAATAAATGAAACAAGCGCAACATTAATTGAATTAACGCAAAAATATTAGAATAAGCGAGTAGTTAAAAAGTATATTGCCGATAGATTTTTAAAATGAAAGCCTGCTTTTGAGTTTTACTGCAAATCTTTGACTTATATCCAGTTCTTCACTAACATCTTTTAAGTAAACTTTATATGTTCTGTTAAACCACTTTTCAAGTTTAACAACAAATTCCAGATTAATTAATACTCCCCTGTGAATCCTAATAAAATTTTCGGGCGGCAAAACTCTTTCCCATTCTTTCAAAAGTTTTCTAACGAGAATTTTTTTGTTACCATGAACGTTAACATCAGTGTATGCACCTTCAGCTTTAATGAATTTTATTTCATTAATTTTTATAAACATTTGTTTATCGCGCAAATCAACAAATATCCTATCTTCATATTTGAATTTATTATGACTTTCCGGCTGTTCATATTTTTTTTCAAATTCACTGATTCTTTTTAAACGTACTTCAATTACCTGTAATAATTCTTTTGATTTGAACGGTTTTACAATATAATCATCAGCGCCGAAATTCATACCGGTTCTTAAATCCTGCATATCGGCTTTTGCTGTAAGATAAATGAAAGGTATTGCCGAAGTTTTTTTATTCGAATTTAATTTTTTCTTCAATTCATAACCGTCGATTTCAGGCATCATGATGTCGGAAATAATCATATCGGGAATATTCTTTTTGGCGAGCGCAAGTCCTTCAACCCCGTTTTTAGCAGTAAGCGGTTCATATCCGTTTGCTGCTAATAAATATCTTACGTTTGTTAAGATATTTTCATCGTCTTCTACAATAAGCACTTTTTTCATTTTAAACCCCGTGAGTGGGTAACTTAACAGTAAATGTTGTCCCTTCATTTTCTTTTGAATCAAATGTGATTTGCCCTTTTAACAAATCAACCGACCGCTTTGTAATTGCAAGGCCAAGCCCTGTACCCGGCACCGAACCGATATTTGATGCGCGATAGAACGGTGTAAATAATTCACTCCTCGATTCTTCGGGAATA
>CAZRMG010000265.1:0-4711 GCA_964601095.1 uncultured Melioribacteraceae bacterium
AGTTGCTTCTTTGCTGCTTTTTAATCGGAATTTTTTAACATTTTCAACTCTTTCTAAAACCATTTTTAATTGCCTTAGTTCTGCAGGAGAAATATTCTCAAGCCATAGACACCATCTTTTATCATTGTTTAAAAATTCTTTGGCACTGTAAAAAGGTTTGATGAATTTCTTTGCACCAGGTTCTTTCTTTATAAAGTCGATTTTTTCTTCATCTGTAAATAGTAAATATCCATCATCTGTTGGTTGATTTCCTTTGATCATTTCAGGTACACTACACATCGGCTTCGTTCTATTTTCAACAACAATATCAATAGTATCAATCAAGTATGGATTAATGTTGTTAGCTTTAATTTTTTGTGGTTCGGATTTTGGTGTTTCATAATCATGAATAAATTTATTATCGATATCGTAATTGCTGAAACCAATAATAACGCAATAAACACTGGCTTGTCCACGAGCTTCATTTGACCATTTAAATGTACGATGTGCAAAATGGATTTTGATATTTTGCTTTAATAAGTAATTCCATAAAACGCCTACTTGTTCGCCTTGCGTTATTGAGTTTGTTGATACAAACGCAACTTTAGTAGAAACATTTGGAGTACCATTTATACTGAAACTATTAATGTATTCTTCCGCTTTTATATACCATGCACAAACGTAATCCAATAATCCAGCGTTTTTAATTTTTGCGCATACCAAATCCATATCTTCATTTTGACTCTTGGTTCTGTTGTTTTTAGAAACAAACGGCGGATTACCAAGTATGTAATCAAACTTTAATTTGCCGGAATATTTTATTGGCGTTTTGCCTGTAATAACATTTACTTTATTTGTGAACACGTTTACGGATTGATAATTTTCAACAGGTTCATTAACAAAAATATTTGTTACATCGGCAGTAATATCAACACCGGATTGAACAATTAATTTATTCCAATCAAGTCTTAGTGCATTATCGTGAATAATATTTGGTGCTTTTTTAAGCGGAAGACGCACGTAATATTGCCCAAACTCGTTTGATAATTTCATATTACATTGATGATCGGTAAGCCACAATGCAACTTCGGCAATGCGGGCAGGGAATTCTTCGTATTCAATTCCATACATAGCGTCAACATCAATTTTAGAAAGCAAGTTAACATTTAGCTCGAATTGGTGATCCTTTTTACGGAGTTTATAGATTTGTTTGAGAATATCTATTTCGAGAAAGCGGAGTTCGCGGTATGTAATAATCAAAAAATTACCGCACCCGCAAGCCGGGTCAAGTATTTTTAAACTGGCAATTTTATTATGCAGCTGTTCAAGTTTCTTAATGTTGCTTTTGGAAGACTCGAATTCTTCCAGTAATTCATCAAGGAACAAACCTCTCACAACTTTTAGAATATTCTTTTCGGAAGTATAATGTGCGCCGAGGTTGCGGCGTTTGTCTTTATCCATAACGGATTGAAACATAGAACCGAAAATTGCTGGTGAAATTTTACTCCAATCGAATGATGTGGCTTCCAATAAGATTTTACGCATAGAGCTATCGAATGAAGGCACTTGAAAGTTTTCTTCGAATAATTTTCCGTTTACATACGGAAATGCCGAAAGGTCTTCATCCAGATTATTTTGTCTTTGAGAATTATCCGTATTCAATGTTTGAAAAATAATGCTCAAATGCATACCGAGGTCGGAACCATCAACTTTGGTTTTGTTTTCGAGATAGAAAGAAAAAATATCTTTTGTAAAAATTCCCGTATCATCCGCAAAAAGGCAGAATAGGATTCTAACTAAGAAGACTTCCAATTGATGACCTGAGTAGCCGCTGTCAAGTAGTGCATCGTGAAGTTTACCCATTAATTCCGCGGCTTTAATATTTACCGGGTCTTCATCTTTGTAGATTTTCTTTTCATAACCAAGTATAAAGTTGAATAGATGAATGTTTTTAGGTAATTCCTTCAGCTCAAATTCAACATGTGTATTTTCATCTATGTTGTAAAGCCGGAAACGCGCAAAGTCCGATACAATTACATACTTTGGTAAATGTTCTTCTTCCAAGCCGCTAAAATAAGCGAGCGCCTGGCTGTATGCTTTATCTAAATCTTTGCCTTTGGATTTGTGTTCGACGATTAAATTGCTTTTCCAGAATAAATCTATGAATCCGTAATCTTTACCCATTTGTTTAACGGGTTCTTCAAAACTTGCAACTCGTCTTCTTGAAATTCCGAAAATATTGAAGAAAGCATCCCAAAAAGATTTTGCCTCGGCATTTTCGCGGGATTCGTCTTCCCATTCCTTTACGAATTCAATAGAACGTCTTTTGATTTCATTCCAGCTAAGAGCCATATAAAAATCCGGTTGAGAGAATAATTTCGGATTCCAATTTAGTTAATGTTAATAAATGATGAAACAAGATTTATAGAATACTATTAGGTGATCGGAGTTTGTTTTTGAATCTAAGCAAAAGTAAAATGTGATTGCAAATCGGGAGTAAATTTTTAATATTTGGCTCAACTGAAAATAGGAATGAAAATGGGGATCAATGAAATAGAAAAAGCTGCAATGAAATTATCTTCAAAAGAACGAGCAAAACTTTCTTATAGACTGCTTGAAAGTATTGATTCGGAAGTTTCAGAAGATATTGATGAACTATGGCAAAAAGAGGTGGAAGAAAGGTACATGCAAATTACTCAAAAATCTTCTTCGACCAGAAATGCTGAATCTGTAATTAATGAGGCAAAATCAAAGTATAAATGAAATCGATAGAGTTTCATGAACTGGCAATCAAAGAACTTTTAGATTCCCGTGATTTTTATGATAACCTTATTTGGGGCTTAGGAAGAAAATTTATTATTGAAGTTGGACATATCATAAGTAGAATAAAGAATAATCCGGCTGCATTTCCAATATATTTTAAGAACTACAAAAGAGCACTAATAAGGAAATTTCCTTATTCAGTAATTTATATTGAAGAAGATGAAAGAATTTTAATTCTTGCCGTGGCACATCATAAAAGAAGACCGCAATATTTTGCAAATCGAATTAATTGGAAATTATAAAATGAAGTGTGTAAATATAATTTTGAAGAATACTATAATCCCAAAATAATAAGAGCATTTTTGGCAATGTTTACAAGCGGTTCAAAATAAACACCAAATAAAAGAACCGGTACAGCGAACACTGAAACAAAAATTATATTACCTATGGAAGGTTTAATTTCAGGAGTAGATTCATTTGGTTTTGTAAGATACATGTGTTTTAATACGCGGATGTAATAGTAAAGTGATACTACAGTATTCAATAATGCAATGACTGCAACAGCAATCATGTTTGCGTCAACTAATCCGATGAAAATATAAAGCTTGCCTATAAATCCCGCAGTTGGCGGAAGTCCGGTTAACGAAACTAAAAATATTGCAAGTGTAATACTTAGGAATGGGGCAGTGTAACCGAGCCCGTCGTAATCATCAATTTCTTCGGAGCCGGTTTTATTTGCGATTAACATTACAACAAGAAAAGCGCCGAGGTTCATCATCAAATAGATACCGAAATAAATTAATACCGCTATTAAACCGGTATTCGAAAAAACGAGAACACCAAGCAACAAATATCCGGCATGCGCAATTGATGAATAGGCGAGCATTCTTTTAAGATTATTCTGCCAAAGCGCGGAGAAGTTACCGAGAGTCATTGTTAAAATAGAAATCCCAATCAACAAAGTTTTCCAATCGAATACAGGGATTAACTGCCATGCACCGTTTCCATCTACAAAAGAAACGAATGTGGTTTTAAGAAAACGAATTAATAAAGCAAACCCGGCGGCTTTTGAAGCGACCGAAAGATATGCTGTAATCGCGATCGGTGCTCCTTCGTAAACATCGGGTGTCCAAAAGTGAAAAGGTGCGGATGAGATTTTATAACCGATTCCCGCGAAGATTAAAATCACTGCGAATGCAAGAGTTAATAAATTTATTTGAGGACCTTGAATCAGCGAATTAATAACGTAAAGATTTGTACTTCCGGTCATTCCGTAAACAAGTGAAATACCAAATAACATTAGTCCCGATGATGTTGCACCGTAAATCAAGTATTTTAAAGATGCTTCGCTGTTGCGGTCGCGTAGCTTGGTAAATCCCGCTAAAACATACGACGATAACGACATCAACTCCATCGAAAGATAAATTAGAATAAGATCGCTCGCGGAAATCATGAAAAACATACCGATCATCATTCCGAAAATCAAAGCGTAATACTCGCCGATACGGTCTGTTATTTTTTGAATTTCACCTGAAGAGAAAGAGAAGAAAACAATTATTACAGAAGAAAGAATTATCAAACCTTTGAAATAATTTCCGAACGGATCAATTGTTACCATTCCGTAACTGCGAATTGCATCCTTTGAAGTTTGAAAAGCGAAGCCGATAACTCCAAGTTGAATAAAGAGTGCAACAGCAGTCGCAATTATTCCTGCAAGTGCAATAAAAGGAACAATTTTTTTATCCTTATGAAAAATTAAATCAGCAATTACTATTATAATCAGCGCAGCCGATAAAATAATTTCCGGTACAATTAAACCAAGTGATTGATATAAGTTTGTCATCTTTTTTCTGTATTTGACCTCTCCCAATATACCTTTCCACATTAGGAAAGGAATGAAAGGGGATGGTCGTTAAATTAAAAACCTTTTGTTACAAGTGTTACAAGTGCATTTACAGATGTATTCATA
>CAZRMG010000266.1:0-2554 GCA_964601095.1 uncultured Melioribacteraceae bacterium
TCCAATTGACATCTTATGACGGAGAATATATTATAGTTACAATTCCTACTGATAAATTATTCCCCGTAATCGACTTAAAAACAAATACAAGATGGAAATTAAACTTCGATAAAATAATTAACGGTAATAATACGTTTTCAAAGTTTGTTAAATCAATTTCAACCGAAACATTTTGGAGAATTGAGGAAAACAATAAAACTGGAAATACAGGCCAAATATATCTTCTTAATTTCTCAAAATTCTTAAATGATTCAACTACAATTCGCGGCTCGCAGCTTTTTCAGAACGACTTAAATTTCTTTCAAAACAGCAGCGAATTCTCAGTCCGTCTTCGTTTCAACCAAAGAAAAAGTCTAAATCAATATAGCGCCGGAATTGAAAAAGGATTTTTCAAGGAAAGAGGAATTAGAGTGAGATTCAAACTTATAAGTGAAATTACAAACCAGACTGAATTCATTAATCAAATTGATAATTTAATTTCTCCTTCGAGTTCAGGGAGAGCGAGAACAGTTTCGCGGAACGATTTAAACACAGATTTTTCATACAGACCGGTGCGAAATGTGGAAATAGGTTTTAAAATTCAAACAGGAACAAGCACTGATTCTTATCCGAAAACACCCACAAAGGTTGATATGAACTCGGTATTGTTAAGGACAAATATTTCGTTTCAAAATTTCGGAAGACTACGTTTTGAAATTGAAAGAACTGAATTAATTGCCAACAGTTCAACGGCAAATATTCCGTATGAAATAACACGGGGAAATGTTGTAGGAAAGAATTATTTTTGGAGGGCATTTTTCGATTATAAAATCGCCAGTTATATTCAAACATCTTTGAATTACAACGCACGGCTTCAAGGCAGTAGTCGTGTAATACATACTATGCGTGCTGAAGCGAAAGCATATTTCTAATTAAATGATCTTGGGAAATGAAAATACAATCTACTCTAATTGAAGCACACGTCTTTCGAAAAATAAAAAATGACATTGAATTTCTTCTAATTAAAAGAGCTAATAACGACAAGATTTATCCGGGTTTATGGCAAATGGTAACAGGTTCAATTGATAAAAGTGAAAAAGCATTTCAAACGGCTTTACGCGAAATAAAAGAAGAAACCGGTTTAATACCTATTAATTTTTGGGTAATTCCGAACGTCAATAATTTTTATGATTCCGAAAAAGATATTATTAACATGATACCTGTTTTTGCAGCGCTTGTAGATTCCAATGCGTCTGTTGTTCTTTCTGAAGAACACTCGGATTTTAAATGGGTTAATAAAAATGAAGCGGTTAAAATTCTTCCGTGGAAAGGTCAAAGGAATTCGGTTGAAACTATTCACGATTATTTCACAAAAGAATTATCGAATCTAAATCTTCTCGAAATAAAAATTGATGAACAATAATTATATTTAATAAACAAATAATAGGAAAAACAGTGGGACTATTGGTAGTAGGTTCAATCGGACTCGACGATATCGAAACGCCGTTCGATAAAGTTGAAAGCGCTTTAGGCGGCTCAACGACATATATTTCATTAGCCGCAAGTTATTTTACAGGGCCTGTGAGCATTGTCGGCGTTGTCGGTGATGATTTTAGCCATGAACATATTAAAATGCTTGAGAATCATAATATTGATTTGGAAGGATTGGAAATTGTGAAGGGCGCAAAAACATTTCGTTACGGTTGCAAATACCACTACGACTTGAATGTACGAGATTCTCTATTCACAGAGTTAAATGTATTCGAGTCATTCAACCCGATGATTCCTGCAAAAGATAAAAAAACAACTTGTGCAATCCTTGGCAATATTGCGCCATCGCTGCAGACAAAAGTATTGGATCAATTAGAAAATCCTCGTTTCATTGTTTGTGATACAATGAACTTTTGGATTGACCGCGTTAAAGATGATTTGTTAAAAGTTTTGAAACGTGTTAATGTTTTGATTATTAATGATTCAGAAGCCCGTTTACTTTCCAAAGAACCTAATCTTATAAAAGCAGCAAAAATAATTTCCGAGATGGGTCCAAAATATTTGATAATTAAAAAAGGTGAACACGGCGCATTGCTTTTTGGAGAAGATACAATTTTTTCAGCCCCGGCTTACCCAATGGAAAATATTTATGATCCGACAGGTGCAGGAGATGCTTTCGCCGGCGGCTTTACGGGCTATTTGTATAAAACACAAGATTTCTCTTTTGATAATCTAAAACGCGCTGTAGTTTATGGCAGCGTTATGGCTTCATTTTGTGTTGAAAAGTTCAGTACAAAAGGATTGGAAGATTTAAGTTTCCTTGAGATACAGAATCGTTTTATTGAATTTAAAAATCTGTCAAACTTTAGTTGATAAGATGAAAATAAGAGCAATTGAATTTAAAGAAGGAATGTTTAGGTTTTTGAATCAGACAAAACTTCCTCTTGTTGAAGAATGGATTGTCACAGATGACTTTGAAAGAATTTCAACAGCAATTGAAAAGCTTGAGGTTCGCGGTGCCCCGGCTATAGGAATTTCTGCCGCATTTGCACTTTCATTGGCATTTAAAAATGTACTAAAGATT
>CAZRMG010000266.1:2564-4704 GCA_964601095.1 uncultured Melioribacteraceae bacterium
TAATACTCTTTTTTTATTACGCAATTGGTAATATAATTTGGTTTTTACCATTAGGATTTTTTATTCCACTGATAGATTCCGGAAAAAAAGCTGCATACGTTGTCTTCTGCGGATTTCTTACCTCATTTACAATAGAATTTCTTCAACCCGTCCGACAGCAGTTAATCTTTTTTATGGATTAGATGAGATAAAAAAAGTTTATGAGTCCAATTCATCATCTTCGGATTTATACGCAAGTATGATTTCGAGAGCCATTGAAATTCATGAAGCTGATATAAAAATGTGCGATGAAATCGCGAAAAACGGTTTGCATGTTTTTTCAAAAAAGTCCCGCGTTTTAACACACTGTAATACCGGTGCTTTGGCAACCGGAGGTGATGGCACTGCTTTAAATATTATTCGTTATGCTTTCAAAAAGAAAATGGTTGAATTTGTTCATGCAGATGAAACCAGACCTCTATTACAAGGTTCTAGATTAACGGCATGGGAATTAAATAAATATGGAATCCCGTTTGCAATCAACACTGATTCAACTGCCGCATTTTTAATGAAAGAAAATAAAGTTGATCTTGTGATTGTTGGCGCTGATAGAATTGCGCAAAACGGAGATGTCGCAAATAAAATAGGCACATATAATCTTGCCGTACTTTGCAAGTATCATAATATACCATTTTATGTAGCTGCCCCAACTTCAACTGTTGATAGAAACTGTGTCTATGGTAATGATATTAATATTGAATTAAGAGATAAAAAAGAATTATTCTGGTTTGGTGAAAAGCAAATTACTTCAAATCAATACGATGCTTTTTGTCCTGCTTTCGACGTTACACCCCACGAATTAATTACTGCAATAATAACTGAAAAAAGAGTTCACAAACCTCCGTACAGTTTTAAAAATGTCTGAGCTTCTTAAAACACGGGCAATTGTTTTAAAGAAATTGGATTACGGTGATACCAGCCGGATAATACAGTTTTTTACAGAAGATTACGGAAAAATATCCGCCATATTAAAAGGTGCCCGCTCAAATAAATCAAAGAAAGGATTGATGATTGATACATTCAATTTAGTTCAGTTAATTATGTACAAGAAAGATAATCGCGATATACAGCTCGTAAGTGAAGTTGATATGATAAATCATTTCCCATATATAAAAGAAGATTATGATAGGATTAAATACGCCAATGCAGTTTTGGAACTGTTATTCAATTTAACGGTTGAAAATGAGCATCATCATAAAATGTTTATCGGATCTGTAAGAGCGTTAGAGTTATTGAACGAACAAAACCAAAATCCGAAGCTTACGTTCGTAAAGTACTTTTTGTTTTTTGTTAAAGAAATTGGGTATGAAATCCAATTACAGCATTGTTCAATTTGCAATTCAGAAATTGAAGAAGTTAAGTATGTCCGTTTTAATTATTCTGCAGGCGTTATTTGCGAGAACTGTTCAGCCAATAATTTTACAGACACGGAACTAAACAAGGAACTTTTCAATTTACTAATATGTCTAAGCACAAAAAAAAATAGCATTCAGTATGATGAAGGAACACTCGATAAGGCAATATTCTTAATCGAGAAATTTCTAAAGCACAACATACATGAATTCAAAGGTTTAAAATCGTTATTAAGTTAGAAAAGATAAAATGGAGGAGAAAACATGCATAAGAAAAATATTCTTGGCACCGTTTCACTTGTTATAGTGGGAATAATTTTTGGTGCCGTTCTTGTATCTGGTTTCGGCTGGGTTAGACCAAGTTTCGCAGACATACGAATTGGTGCTGATCGCCCCCCGGTAGAAAAACTTGATATTAACGCTGCTGCTTTTAATGATGCTTTTGTTAATGTTGCACAAACCGTGACCCCGTCAATTGTACAAATTACTGTGGTTACATCAGTGAAAAATAAAATGCCTGAAGGATTTCATTTCTTTTTCCCATTTAAAGATGATATTCCTAAAGAGCAGCAAGGCGGCGGAAGCGGAATTATAATTTCCGACGACGGATATATTCTGACAAATAATCACGTGGTTGAAGATGCAAAACAAGTAACAGTTTCTCTTCAAGATAAAAGAGAATTCGAAGCTCAAGTTGTTGGCACTGATCCATCAACTGATCTAGCAGTAATAAAAATTGACACAGATGG
>CAZRMG010000267.1:0-4693 GCA_964601095.1 uncultured Melioribacteraceae bacterium
CCTGCCCACTCTGCAAGTTCTTCGGCGGAAATAAAATTATCCCTTTCGCCGCCAAGTAGAACAACTTCATCTCCGTTGAAGGCGCTGTCGTTTTCTATGTTTACAACAAGTTGATCCATCGAAATTGTACCAACGACGGGATAACGTTTATTATTTAATAACACTTCGGCTTTACCGCTTGTACTTCTAAAATATCCGTCGCCGTAACCAACGGGAACGGTAACGGCACGAATGTTATGATCACTTTGCCAAGTCGATCCGTAACCAACCGGGTGATTCGGTTTAATAACTTTAAAATACACAACAAGCGATTTCCACGTTAATGCAGGTTTTACTTCGATTGTTTTCATAACATCTTTCGAAGGATAAACGCCGTAAAGCATAATACCGGGACGCACTAAATCAAAATTGGCTTCGGGCATTTGCAGTATTGCGCCGGAGTTTGAAATATGACGTATTGAAATTTTAATAGAATGTTTATCAAAGAAATGCAGCACTTCATTAAATCTTTCAAGCTGAAGTTTTGTATAGCTTAAATCTTCTTTTTCGGAATTGGCAAAGTGCGAATATATTCCTTCTATTTCTACATTCTTAAATTTTACCGCGGATTCCAAAAATTTTTCGACGCTGTAATAATGAACTCCAATCCGCTCCATTCCAGTATCAATCTTTAAATGTACTTTCGCTTTCAATTTCATTTGTCCCGCGATTTCGTTTATCTGCGAAAGTTTATCTAAAGAGGAAGCCGTAATTGTTAAACCATGTTTTAAAAAAATAGGGATTTGGTTTCCCCAAATTCCGCCGAGAACCAAGATCGGTATTTTTATTCCATGTTCGCGCAGCAAAATTCCTTCTTCTAAAAATGCTACTCCGAGATAATCTGCATTTAATTCCTGGTATAATTGCGCAACTCGGACAAGTCCGTGCCCGTAAGCATTGGCTTTCAAAATAGGCATTATCTTAGCAGGTGCCGCGTGATTTCTAATTCTTTCGAAATTATGTTTTAAAATATTCAAATCAACCACGACGTGAGTCGGGCGGATTATTTCATCGAGACTGATTACAGGATAATTTAAAGAATTACTCATCAATTTTTCGGTAGTTTAGTTGTGCAAAAATAGTCTATTTACGTTATATAATTAACTGTACTTTTCCATATTTTCAAATAGAAGACGGGAAAAATTTGTTGTGAAAAATCTGCCGTATGTGCGTCTAATTCCACAAATCAAGAAAATGAAAGAAGGTGCTTTATGAATTCAATTGAATTAAACAAAATAAAAAATATGCTTGTTGAAAGACGTCAAAGAGTTCAACAAGTAGTTAATATACCGGGCACGAAAGCAAGTTATGTTAATTTACTTAGAGAAATTGATTCCGCCCTCGAAAGAATGGACAAGGGCACTTATGGAATTTGTTTGGTTTGCCACGAACCGATTGAGGATGACAGACTTCTTATAAATCCTTTAATAAATGTTTGTCTCGGCGATATGGAAGAACATCAAAGGAAATCGCTTGAGGCAGATTTGGAATTGGCAAATAAAATGCAAAGAGCCATGCTGCCGAAAAACAATTTGATTACGCCGCATTGGGAAGTGTATTTCCATTACGAACCGGCGGGTATTGTAAGCGGCGATTATTGCGATATAATCGAATCGGGTGAAGATAAATTCTTTATACTCGGAGATGTTTCGGGCAAAGGCATTGCAGCTTCTATGATGATGACACATTTAAACGCTATGTTTAGAAGTATGATACCTTCGGGATTGGGAGTAGCAGAACTTGTTCAACGGGCGAGCAGGTTAATGTGTGAAAGTACCGCCTCGGAATTATATGCAACATTGTTATGCGTAAAAGCCAACAACAACGGGCAATTGGAAATTTGCAATGCTGGCCATCCGCAGCCGATAATTATTAACAAAAATGAAATCATAAAACCTGCTGCAAATGGAATCCCGATTGGACTTTTCTGCGACTCGGAATACACAATCTCAAAAATCAATCTTGAAAAAAATGACTCTTTGTTTATGTACACGGACGGACTTACTGAATCATTCCGCGGAGAAGAAGAATTTGGAATTGATAGAGTGGCGGATTTTATATTAGAGAATCATGTTAATTCACCAAAGGACATAACTCAAAAATTGGTAAACGAAGTAGAAAAATTTATTGCGGGTAGCCCCAAAACAGATGATTTAACAATGATGACAATAAAAAAAATATGAAATAATAATTTGAAGCATTTGGGTGTTCTCAATGTTTTTTAACAAAAAGAAAAAAATAGAAGAATTTAGGAAGCAATGGGGCAAGCCGATTGATCGTTTCCGTAATTTTGATTTAATAGCAATTTATCATCAATTGGCATCTTTAAAAACAAATGAAGAATATGTTGACAGCAAAACATGGGATGACCTGAATTTTAATTCATTTTTTAATTTAGTTGATAGGAATATATCAGCTGTTGGGCAGCAATATTTATATCACAAACTTCATACTTTCGAAAAGGATGAGAACAAATTAAAAGAGTTTTCAGTACTTTGTGAAAAATTTAAAAGGAACCAATCGTTAAGAGAATCTATTCAACCGGCAATGATGAATCTTAGTGACTCAAGTTCATATTTTATTCCAAATATTATTTTGTCCAAGTCTCTTCCATTCACTAAGTATTACAGATTATTTTATTTGGGATCTATTCTTCCATACATTGCAATTATTCTAACATTTCAATATCCAGTTTTCTTTTTTATTACTTTTTTACTTTTTGTAATCAATTATATCCTTAATAAAGTTTTTGCAAAACCAATTCAAGAATATTTTGCGGGATTCAAAGGTGTGAATGATTTGATTGTTTCTGCAAAAAAATTAGCAAATATAAAGCAAACAGAAGATCTACAAGAATTAAAATACATCTATCAAAGAAAAAACATACTGAATAAACTTGGTAAAAAGATCGGCAGACTTGTAGTTGATAAAGAAGCTGTCAATGACGTTTTGTTAGTTGGGATTGAATATCTAAACATTCTTTTCTTGTTTGATTTAATAGCTTATTATAAATCAGTTGATACTCTTCAAAAATATCAGAAGGAAACGGCAACAATTTATGAAATAATCGGCATGCTGGATTCTGCAATTTCAATTGCTTCCTATCTCGAAGAGAACAAAAAATATTGCACACCGACTTTTACAAAAGAAAAAAGAATTGAATTTGAAAATATGTATCATCCTT
Organism: uncultured Melioribacteraceae bacterium; assembly: GCA_964601095.1. Classification (GTDB taxonomy): domain Bacteria; phylum Bacteroidota; class Ignavibacteria; order Ignavibacteriales; family Melioribacteraceae; genus JAEWUC01. The sequence goes on from CAZRMG010000267.1 coordinate 3,224, forward strand.
TAATTCAGGATGCGGTTTCTAATTCACTTTTGGACCTATCGAAATCAGCTCTTGTTACAGGTTCAAATATGTCCGGTAAAACAACATTCATAAAAACTATCGGAATAAATACTATTCTTTCGCAAACGCTATATTTCTGCCATGCAAGCCGGTTTGTTGTTCCAAATTACAAAGTAAAAACATCCATTGACAGGAAGGAAGATTTGGAACACCACAAGAGCTATTTTTTTGTTGAAGTTGAAGAATTAAAGAAATTTACCGAATTGTCTGAGGATGGGAATAACTATATTTTTCTTGTGGATGAAATATTTCGCGGAACAAACACTGTTGAACGCCTTGCGGCTTCAACGGCTGTTTTAAAATATTTGGATAATAATAGCTTTATTTTTGTTACGACACATGATGTTGAATTGCAGGATCTTTTGCAAAATGAATTTGAGATGCTTCACTTCAGCGAGAAAATTGAAAACGGCAAATATTTTTTTGATTATAAAATTCATAAAGGTCCGTGTAAAACAAGGAATGCAATAAAGTTATTGGAAATCAAGAATTATCCTAAATCGATAATTCAAGAAGCAAACTCAATTGCGATAAAACTTACTGAAACTAAAAACGAAACATTATGAAAATACTTTTCATAGGTGGCACGGGGGTAATTAGTCATTCGTGTTCTCAGCTTTGTATTGAAAAAGGATATGATTTGTTTTTGCTTTCCCGCGGAAAATCGTTTCGTTCTTCACCGCCCGGGGCCAGCATTATCAATGGGGATATTAACGACGTTGATTCGATAAAAAAATTATTATCTGCACATAAATTTGATGCGGTAGTTGATTGGATAGCGTTTAATCAACAAAATGTTGAACGGGATTTCGAATTATTCCGAGATAAAACAGAGCAATACATTTTTATCAGCTCTGCTTCAGCATATTCGCCAAAACGCAAAATCCCGATTACAGAAGATACTCCTCTTGAAAATCCGTATTGGGCATATTCACGAGCAAAGATTGATTGTGAAAATTATCTAATCGAAAAATATGAAAAAGAAAATTTCCCCGTTACGATTGTCCGTCCTTCGCATACTTACGATAAAACGAAAACTCCACTCCGTGTGGATTATCTTCCTTTTCATAGGATGAAAAAGGGAAAGCCGATAATAATTCACGATGAAGGTAAAAGTTTGTGGACGTTGACACACACAAAAGATTTTGCAAAAGGATTTGTCGGTTTGCTCGGCAATAAAAAATCGATCGGCGAAAAATACCACATCACTTCCGATGAGGTTTTGTCATGGAATAAGATTGCAGAAATACTCGCGTCGAAAGCCGGATATGAATTAAATATTGCTCATATTCCATCCGGGTTTATTGCGAAATACGATGATGAATGGGGCGCGGGATTATTTGGCGACAAAGCCAACGACGCCGTGTTTGATAATTCAAAAATAAAAAGCATCGTCCCGGATTTTAAACC